>JBGTCP010000360.1:0-1608 GCA_041748815.1 Chthoniobacterales bacterium | reverse complement strand
ACCGCACCAACCACCACCTCTTCCAGCCGCTCCTCTATCAGGTCGCAACAGCCGGTCTCTCCCCGGCGGACATCGCTAAACCCATCCGCTCAATTTTAAAAAAGCGGAAAAACGTGCGCACCGTCATGGGCGAAGTTGAATCCATCGATACCGACGCGAAAATTGTGCGCACGCCCGACCGCGAATTTGAATATGATAAACTCGTGATCGCAGCCGGTGCGAGGCATTCATACTTCGGCAACCATAAGTGGGAGAAAAATGCTCCAGGTCTGAAAAGCCTCGACGACGCATTGGACCTGCGCCGCCGAATCCTGACTAGCTTCGAGGTGGCAGAAAACGCAAGCGACCATGCGACCAGAGTCAAAGCACTCACGTTTGTCGTGATCGGCGCAGGACCCACCGGCGTGGAAATGGCAGGCGCCATCGCCGAGCTAGCGCGATTTACTCTCACGGAGGAGTTCTCTGAAATCGATCCCAGCGAGGCTAGAGTGATTCTTTTGGAGGGAGGTCCCCGCGTGTTGCCCATGTTTCATGAAACCTCCTCCGCCCGAGCGGTTGCGCATCTGAGAGAACTCGGCGTCGATGTGCGACTCAACGCAATCGTTACCGCTGTCAACCAGGACTCAGTGGTTGTCGGCGGCGAGACGATTGACACACGGACCATCGTCTGGGCAGCCGGCAATGAAGCCTCACCCCTTGGCAGAATGCTGGGCCTTGAATGTGATCGCGCGGGCCGGGTATATGTTCAAAAGGATCTCACTGTGCCGGATCATGAGGACATTTACGTGATCGGGGATATGGCCCATTTTGAGGGCGATGACGGAAGGCCGCTTCCCGGCGTTTCACCCGTTGCAATCCAACAGGGCAAGCTCGTCGCGCGCAATATCGAGCGTTCGTTGGATCACCGCAATCCGCTACCATTCAGCTATCTGGATAAAGGCAGCATGGCCACGATTGGCCGTCATGCTGCCGTTGCGGAGATCGCGGGAGTGAGGTTCGGGGGCTTCACAGCATGGCTTGGCTGGCTATTTGTGCACCTCATCTTCCTCGTGGGTTTTCGAAACCGCGTGGCGGTATTTCTGCAATGGGCATACGCGTATTTCACCTACGGACGAGGCGCACGCCTGATCAGCAATACCAAAAAATCCGAGCCGGAACCCGTGGCTCTCTGAGCCATTACTTACTGCCAGGATGGACGGCTGGGAGGTCTCGTAAATCCTCCGGCACCTGATCTGCGGCAAATGTTTCAACCGCCAGTTCCAGCAAACTCACAAATTCGCATCCGAACTCGGGCCGCACTCCTCCGCTGCGATCCACAATGACGCCCACCCCGCGCACATCCCCGGAATGTGCCCGCACGATGTCGATGGATTCCTGCACACGACCGCCTCGCGTCACCACGTCCTCCGCAATCAGGATGCGCTCGCCGGGTGCGATCGTGAATCCACGCCGCAACACGAGATTGCCGTTTTCTTTTTCCAAACTTGCCAATGAATATAAGGTCACCGCTTCATTACTCCGATCTTTGACTGCTCGCAGCAACGGCAGCGCCTGATTGAAGGACTCAACAGCTTTTGGTTTTTCGTTGAGCAAAATCCGAGCGTCACC
>JBGTCP010000359.1:0-5303 GCA_041748815.1 Chthoniobacterales bacterium | reverse complement strand
ATCGCATCATCCAGTTTGTAGCCATCATGGCGGAAAAATTTGATCCCGTTATCCTCGTAGGGATTGTGGGAAGCGGAGAGCACGATGCCGGCGTCGGCCCGCAGCGAGCGGGTGATGTAAGCAACGCCCGGGGTAGGGAGGGGGCCGATGAGCAGCACGTCGACACCGAGTGAGGTGATGCCCGCCACCATCGCGCTCTCGAGCATGTAGCCGGAGAGGCGGGTGTCTTTTCCGATGACAATTTTCGGACGCCCGACATGGCGGCCGCTTTGCCGTGACAGACGGGTGATGACATGCGCAGCAGCGCGCCCAAGCTTGAGTGCGGTTTCAGCGGTGACGGGTTCGATATTGGCCACGCCACGCACGCCGTCGGTGCCGAAGAGTTTACGTTGAAGATCGGCAGGGTCGGTCATGGGGTGAGCATTGGGGTGGTGGGGCCGAAGTTGAAGTCCGTGGGCGGCGGGCTGCTAATTTCAAGATTCTTTTTTACCAGGAACCAGATTGCCGTCGCGAGGACCAGAGACAGGACCTTTGACTTCCAGTTGTTGAGAAGAAGTGTTTTCATATTTTTCGAGGAGGAGGATTTGATTGAGGCGCTTTTTGAAGTCCGCCTGGTCGAGATCGCGGGTGATTTTGCCCTGATAGCAAATGGATACATGCCCGGTCTCTTCGGAGACCACGATGGCAATGGCATCAGATTCCTCCGTAAGACCGAGTCCGGCGCGATGGCGCAGGCCAAGATTGCGGTCGAGGTCCTCCTTTTGACTAACTGGGAAAATGCAGGCCGCGGCGCGGATGGTTTCGTTGCGCAGGATCACTCCGCCGTCATGAAGGGCGGTTTTCGGATGAAAGATGGTCATGAGCAATTGCTGAGAAAGCTTGGCATCGAGGATGGAGCCGCTTTCACAATAGTGCTCAAGCGATGTCTCGCGCTCAATGGCGATGAGTGAGCCAAATTGTTTATGCGCAAGCTCGAAGACTGCCTCGGTGAGTTCCTCGAGTGATGCCGATTTGCTCGCCGGACCGGAAAAAATATGGTGGCTGCCAAGTTCTGCCAGGGCACGGCGCAACTCGGGCTGGAAGATGACGACCAATGCGACGACAAAGAAAATCGAGAAGCGCTCAATCAGCCACCCCAGCACCGCCAGATCCAGCAACTGGGAAAACAGGGTAAGCGTGAGGAACAGAATCAGCAGACCGGTGAGGACTTTCGCTCCAAGCGTCCCACGGAAATACAAGTAGCCATAATAAATCACCACCGTGAGGATCGCGATTTCAATGCCCGAGTTCCAGTGATTGAAAAAAAACTCGGTCATACAAACGAGGGATGGTGGATTGCTTCTGCCATTCGAAGAGCTTGAACATTTTTCAACACATCATGCACTCGAAAAATGTTTGCTCCCTTAGTGCGAAGATGTGCAGTGAGAGCGACCGTCGGCCAGTTGCGGCACGCCGTGCCCTCGGCATCCAGCAAGCGACCGATGAAAGATTTGAGCGAAACACCCAGCAGAAGCGGCCGATCCTGCACACGCAGGTCTTCAAGATGATTTAAAAGGGTGAGGTTGTGATCCAGTGATTTGCCGAAACCGATGCCCGGATCAAAGACGATTGCCTCAGGTGCGATGCCCAGGCTGATGCACTTGGTATATTGAGTGGTGAAAAACTCGCGCACCTCGGCCACGACATCCTTGTAAGCGGGGGCTGTCTGCATCGTGCGCGGATTTCCCTGCATGTGCATGATCACAATGCCCGCACCTGTCTCCGCAGCAACGTCGAGCATTTCCTGCGAACGAAAACCGCTCACGTCATTGATGATTTCCGCCCCGGCCTGAAAGGCAGCGCGCGCAACAGCGGGCTTGGAGGTGTCGATGGAAATGCAGACGGGGCACTGATGATGCAGCGTTTCGATGATGGGCAAAACACGGGCCAGTTCATCGTCTTCAGACACCGCAGCAGCGCCGGGACGTGTCGATTCGCCACCAATGTCCACAATCCCGGCACCATCATCAATCATCCTGACCGCGTGGGAAAAGGCTTCGTCCGGGTGTAAAAAAAGTCCGCCATCGCTGAACGAATCCGGCGTGACATTCAGAATGCCCATAATGAGAGCATTCTGTTTTAAATTAAATTCGCGCTTAGGGGTTTTCCAGATCAAGCAGACAATATGCGCCGTGTGTGAGGAGTGCGTCAATGCGCTTAGAAATAAGAGCAGAACTTAAGTCATCCAGTTTTTGGCGGAACCGGCAGACCATTTACGTGTGACTTTTTTCGTTTTGGTCCAGAAGTGGATTGCGTCTTTGCCGGTGATGTCGCCGGTGCCGAAGCGGGATTCATTCCACCCGCCGAATGAGAATGGTTCGCGAGGGACGGGCACTCCGATGTTGATTCCGATCATGCCTGCATTTGCGTGTTGTTCAAAATGCGCTGCCACGGCACCAGATGTCGTGTAGATCGATGCGGCATTGCCGAAGGGGCTCGCATTTTCCAGCGCAAGCGCTTCGTCCAATGAACTCACACGCAGAACAGACAACACGGGGCCAAAAATTTCATCTTGAATGCATGGGGAATCGGGACTGAGTCCGTCGATGATAGTCGGGCCGACATGGAATCCCGGTCCTTTGTGTGCGCTGCCATCCAGAAGAATGTTGGCGCCATTGGCTTTCGCGGCGGCAATGTAATCGATGATCCGGTCCCGGGCTTTGGCGCTGATGATCGCGCCGAGTCCACAACCCGCCTGGATGCTGGATGCGTGGGCCACGATGGCATCGAGGATATGGTCACAATCACCAACTAAGATCAGCACACTTGCAGCCATGCAACGCTGTCCCGCGCAGCCTGTGAAAGAGCTGACCACATTGGCGGCGGTGACATCCGGATCGGCATCGGGAACCACGACGAGGTGGTTTTTTGCGCCGCCGAGCGTGAGCATGCGTTTGCCCGCCAGTGTCCCGCGCTCGTAAACCGCCTTGGCAACAGGAGTGGAGCCTACGAATGTAGCAGCAGCAATCCCCGGATGATCCAGCATTGCTTCCACAGTGGAACGATCCCCCTGCACGACATTAAACACACACGGCGGAAGCCCGGCCTCACTCAGCAACTCCGCAAGCCGGAGCGGTGTGAGCGGCACTTGCTCGCTCGGCTTCAGGATGAATGTGTTTCCACAAGCTATGGCTAGCGGAAACATCCAGAGCGGCACCATCGCGGGGAAATTGAATGGGGTGATACCAGCAACCACACCGAGCGGAAAACGGCGGCTGTAACAATCCACCCCGCGGCTCACTTCGAGCAACTCACCCGTGATGAGCTGAGGCATTGAGCAGGCGTATTCCACCACCTCCAGGCCTTTTTCGATGCCGGCTTTGCCTTCCGCAGGCAGCTTGCCATTTTCCAGCGAGACAAGATTTGCCAGCTCATCGATGTGTTTTTCAACCAGTTGCTTAAATCGGAAGAGGGGCTGGACACGCTCTTTCACAGGTGTGGACGACCATTCAGCAAATGCCGTGGCTGCCCCATCCACAGCCCGTTCGACCATCGCCGCATCGGCCGTAACGAGATGGCCCAGCGAACTTCCATCCGCCGGAGCAGTCACCTCGATGGAGGATTCCAAGCCCTGAGGCATTGCCACTCTGGCTCCTGATATATAGTGCGTGATCGATTTCCCTGCGACGTCCGCATGCGTGTTTCCCATGAAACGACCATGCGCTTCATCTTCGCTCTTTTCAACCACAACCATGCCGTGTCACTGTAAAACCATGCCATTTATTCACGAGAATTTCCTGCTGCACTCACCCCAGGCCATCCGCCTTTACAACGAATTTGCCAAGCCGGAGCCGATTTACGATTACCACTGCCACCTTGTTCCGTCCGAAATTGCAGCCGACAAGCGCTTTGAAAATCTGTTCGATATCTGGCTGGCTGGAGATCATTATAAATGGCGAGCCATGCGCTCGAATGGAGTTGCTGAGAAATTTTGCACCGGCGACGCCGATCCCTACGACAAATTCCTCGCCTACGTGGAGACCGTGCCCCACACCCTGCGCAATCCGCTCTACCACTGGTCACATCTGGAATTGAAACGTTACTTTGATATCGAATTATCTATCAATCCGGACAATGCAAAAACGATCTGGGACACAGCAAATGAGAAATTGCAGAGCCAGGGTTTTTCGGTGCATGGCATTTTGAAAAAATTCGACGTCCGGCTCGTCTGCACCACCGATGATCCCGCGGACTCGCTCGAATCGCATGAGTCGATCCGGAAATCCGGCATCAGCACCAAGGTGTATCCAGCCTTCCGTCCCGACAAAGCACTCCTCGTCAACAAGCCAGTTGATTTTAATGCGTGGCGCAAACTTCTCGCAGAGGCCGCCGGGATTCCGACCGATACCTTTGCCGGATTGCTGGCAGCATTGGATAAACGGCACGAGGATTTCCATGAGTTTGGTGCGCGTGTTTCCGACCACGGCTTGGACCACGCATTTGCCGAGGAAACGGATGCTGCCACGGCTGCAGCGATCTTTGATGCTGCGGTGCACGGTCATGCCGCTTCACAAACCGACCACGCGGTGTATGCCTCGTATCTCATGATCTTCTTCGGCGAACTCGATGCGAAGCGGGGGTGGGTGAAGCAACTGCATTTAGGAGCTTTGCGCAGCAACAATACCCGCATGCTCAAGCAGGCCGGACCCGACACCGGTTTTGATTCCATTGGCGATGATGCACAAGCGCGATCATTGTCGCGATACCTCGATGCGCTCGATCAAAAATCGTCCCTCCCGAAGACAATCCTCTACAATCTCAACCCCCGCGACAATTACCTCCTTGGAACGATGATCGGGAATTTCCAGGACGGCAGCGTGCCCGGCAAGATGCAGTTTGGCTCTGGATGGTGGTTCCTCGATCAAAAAGAAGCCATGACGTGGCAAATCAACGCGCTTTCCAATCTCGGCCTCCTCTCGCGATTTGTCGGAATGCTCACCGACTCGCGTTCGTTCCTCTCCTATCCCCGCCACGAATATTTCCGCCGTATTCTGTGCAATATTCTCGGCGAAGACATGGTAAAAGGCGAGATCCCCGAGGACTTTGAACTCGTCGGCCAAATGGTCCGCAACATCTGCTACCACAACGCGGCAGAGTATTTCGGCATGGAGCTGTAGATCGACTCTACTTCGACGAACCAGGGCAATCGCAGGAGGAAGAGGTTCGCGCCACATCATCTTGGCGGTCTTGGTGACATTGGCGCGAGTCATTCTCGCACGGCATTATTATGCGTTTGCCTCAGCTTGACTGACAACTGGACTCAC
>JBGTCP010000358.1:0-8247 GCA_041748815.1 Chthoniobacterales bacterium | reverse complement strand
CTGCAAAGAAGTTTTCATCACATCCAGCAATCGTGAACTCATTCCCGTTACGCGCATCGAACAAACAGTGATCGGGGATGGAAAGCCGGGGAAAGTGACCCGTCAACTGCACAGCGCCTACATCGATTCGGCACTGGAAATTACCTCGCGCCGCAAGGCAAAGCGCGGCTGAGGCAGGAGTCCCAACGCAGCAGTCTGGCGATCAGCGGGATTTATTAAGGATCTCGCGCACCTCGTCGATGGTGAGATTGCCTTTGGCTTTGGTCTGCGCATCGAGTTCCCGTTGGCGCGTGCCGCGGCCTTCATAATCCCGCGTCTCGTAAGCTTCCGTGGGTGCCACCTTCGCAGCTTCACGGATCTCACGCGTTTCATAATTGGACGTCGCGTAAGTTTGCTCGCTGGAGCTATGCGCATTGCGAAGATTTTCAGAAACTTCCCGGGTCGTGAATTGCTGACCTTCGGCACTCGCGGTTTGGCCTGAGAATTGTGACGCGTTGGTGGCAAATTCCTTCGTGCGGACCCGGTCCACAAAATAAAATTCCTTCACATAGGCGCTTTTCGTCTGGAATTCCTTGGTTGCAAACGCTGTGCCGCCACCGTAGGTCATCGTGCTCGCGTCGAAAACCTTCTCCATGTCAGGGTTATCAATCCTGTCCATCAGCTTGCGATCATCCGCCGACACGCTCGCGATCAACGGGCAAATCAAAAGGAAGGCGGTCAAGCTAGCGGGAAGAAACCTGCTCATACGCTCACTTTGATGCCAATTCCCCCGTGGCACAAGGACGAAATCAACACTCAGTTGGCGCGTGTCCTGCGGCGGCGCAGAATCCACACAGACCCGGCAGTCAGGATGAGCATCCCGCTGGCAGGCTCAGGGATAACGGTTGCCGTCCAAGCGACAGCAAAGTCGACATCCTGATTCCCGTCATTATTCGCGACCACCTGTACCGCGTACTGACCACTTTGAAGACTGGTGCGGTAGATGTGCTCCACGTTGTCGAGCGAGGAAAAACTCGCATCCAATTGCTCGCCGAGGATGAAATTCGAAGCCGCAAAGAAGCGCAAATCCAAGTTTTTCAGTTCCACGGTCGGACTTCCCCAACTAGGCCCTGGCAGGCCATCGGTGACGAGACGGTTCCATGTGAGAATTAGAGAGAAGTCCTCTAAAAACTCCCCCTCGGGAACTTCGAAAAAATAAAGCAGGTTCGAAGAGTTGGAGGAATTATTAAAATCCCAGCCTTCCAGTCCGAGATTGGTGGAATCCGATGCCTGTTGCCGTCCTGCATCAATGATGTGGTAACTATTATAGATATTGAGCTGTCCTGCTCCATACGTCTCATCGAGCGGTGAGATTGCCGTGTGAGTCCAGTTGAAGGATTCCTCCTTCGTCGCGCCTGCCATGAGGGCTGCTTTGATCACTTCTGTATTTGCGGCAAGTGCTAAGCCTGCGGTCGTATCGGCATGCTCAATGAGCAGCGCACCAGCTGCAGCCGTGATCGGCGCAGCCCAGCTGGTCGCGTTGATAGGCACGACAAGATCCGGTTTCTGGCGGCCGGCTGTGTCGACCTGGGTAGTGCCGCTGCTGTGGCTAGCGTCGGAGCGACCCACCACCAATCCATTGTAGGATGCCGCCATCAGGTTGGGCACAGGATTTGCCGCGCTGTTGGTCAAGCCGCTCACGGATAATAGATTATCGCGATTAATGACAAAGTCGAAACGACGAAGAATATCGGGATCGGATGTGCCAGCGCTGCCTACCCAACTGTGGTTAATAATCCGCCCTGCCGCAATGAGAGGCTCCAGCGTGCTACCAGCCTGCAGGAAGCCACTTCCGATCCAGTTATTCGCATTGAAGACCTCAATATCAGTAATCCCGGGAGCAATGCTTGTCGAGTTGCCGTAGTAGTATGTGCCCACGTCGGTTGCGTGTTAAGAAACGCCACTGGCTCCGGACTGCGCTGAAATGGTTTTTCCGGAAAACTGTGCATTGGTGGTGTTCGGCAGGTAATTGCCGGCTGCAGGTGCCTCCACCTGAATCACATCAATCCCGCTTCCGTCGGGCAGATTCGCTCCCAATTCGCTTGCAAGCTGGTTATAACCAATTGCCTCCTTGTAAATTTGGGCATGAGCCGAAACGGGCAAAAAGACCGAAAGGATTGCACACTGCAATCCTATAGTGAGTGGCAATCGGGGAAAGAAAATCATACAAGACAACATAGCAGATGCCGGACCAGACGAAAATATTTAAGAAGATAGGAGTGTTTAGCCAAAAATATTCTAACGCTATTTTTCAGCCACAAGCGGTTTTCCCACAGGATTATTGGAATGGTGTTAGAGGCTGCGCCCTAAAGCATTGTGCATTCGACGACCAGCTGTCTTCAAATCAAACAATTGGGTAGTTTCTCTTTTAGCCACGACTCCCAATGCAGATGCTTGCTCCCTGTTCTCCATGACCCACTTCATATGGGAAGCGGCGTGTTCGACCGAAGGTTCCACCCAGAAATTACCCGCACGATAATTTTCAATACCTTCTCCCACTTCTGCACGGGGAGCATCCACCAAAAGGCTGTTGCTGTCATTCATGAAATCGAGATTCCCGGAATAGCGGGTGGCTATCACTGGCTTCCCAAGCATCATGGCCTCAGCCATTGTGAGTCCAAGCCCTTCAGAACGATGCAATGAGATGTAGCAATCGCAGCAACTAAAAAGCCCGGTCAATTGATCCAGCGGCATGACCTCATCCAGGACCAATGCTCCACAATCCCCGGAAGCCTTGAGTAACCGAGCCATGCCATCCGGATTAAAGGATCCGCGGCTTACCTTAATCACGAGGGCTGTGTGCTTGTTTGCAATTCGCTTGTATGCCTCAATCACTGCAAAGGGATTTTTGCGTTCGATCGTGCTGGCCATATCGAAGGCGAACAGGAAGAGAAACCGATCCTCCGGAAGACCCAACGAACGCCTTGTATGGTTGCTCGGAGTGGGAACCGGTACAGGGGGCAGCATCTCGATCACCGGCAGATTCACAGCTCGGGACGCTGCCTCGGCTATGAAGCGGGTCGGTGCCCAGACCTCATTTAATCCCTCAAGATTGTCGAGCCAATGGGTCGGGATGGTTTCCAACTCCCAGAACCAAATACCGATCCGGTAGATGTCGGCTCTGAAAGGCCAGCCAACAGTCTCAAATATTTGTTTCAATGACCAGTCAGGTCTGTTCTGCACGATGGTCTTCTCAAAATATTCCAATCCTAAATATTCCGGCCTTGGTATATTTGTATCCCATGAAGGGATGTCACGAAGACTACACTGACATTTGACAGCGCGAAGTGCGCTGTAAGTGTGCCTTGCAGCATAACCCACTCCGGCGGAGTAACAAAACGAGCCAAGGAGATTTACACCACACGCACGATCCGCCGAAGCCTGAGAGAGCAACCGTTGGATCCTTCCTTTTGAACGCCAACGAAAAGGCGCAACTTTACTTAAAGTTGTACCTGCCAAACTAAAATCGCGCAAAAGCGGAATTTCAACGGGAAAAGCGCTTCGTGGAACAGGATCCGCGATAGGACCAAAGTTTCTATCTAGAAACTCAAGAAACTGGTCCGCTCCTTTGTTTTGCAACGCATTCGGAAATCGTGTCTGCCATTCAGGTTGTAGAAGATAACTCAGTGAAATCATCTGCGATACGGAAGATGCCACTATAAGCAGAAACCAATATATCTCAAAGACGGAGAACTTCTGCTCGGGTCGACCATGCACAAAAAGCCATCTTATAAACTCCCGCTGCGCACCGGGTAAAATTCCTGAGGGAAAGCTTTTTTGCAGAGGAGCGTGTTTTACATAGTGCTCAAAAACCCGCATTCCCGGAGGATCTTCAAAAGTGCGTATGATATTACGGGCCGCAGCACCTCGAACCATTCGAGCCAGAAGGCCGGCAAGAGATCCTCTGCCTCCTTGCAGAAGACCCTTTGGATGTCGCTCACGAAGGCAGGGATCGCGGAATAGAATTGCTGCAACCGCCCGGGCAGCTCCCGCGGAACCGTTTTCAGCTGCCGACATAGGAGTCTGAATTAGTTTACGGTGGCCTGGCCACAATTCACTCATCTCTTCCTCAGAATGTATGTCGAGACTGTTTAACGACAAATTGGGATGTTCCTCAATATAACCCATAATTAATTTAGAATTCCGTATCGGTCGGGTGATTCTGGAAAGATAATTTTTCCTATACTACAATTAATTCGTAATATTAAAGTCACTCCTGTACTCGACAAGCATTTTCACAATTTGATAAAATTTATATTCGGCTTCCCAGTGTAAAACGTGCTTTGCTTTGACTGGGTTTCCGGCACTGTAAGAAATATCAGAGAGACGAATTAGTGTTGGATCGATATCTATGTGATTTTGATAATTTAATCCCAGTAAAGCAAAAGTCTGGGATGCAAATTCCTCAAGAGAGTGAGATTCACCGGATGCCAGGACAAAGTCGTCTGGCTCCGGGTTCTGGAGTATTTTCCACATACCCTCCACAAAATCAGGGGCCCATCCCCAATCACGGAAAACGTTAATATTACCGAGTCGAAGTCTCTCATCTGACCCGTGAGCGATACGCACAGCAGTAGACACAATTTTACTTGTTACAAACCTGGTTAACCTCAATGGAGACTCATGGTTGAACAAGATCCCATTACTCGCGAATAGGCTGTAAGCTTCCCGATAATTGGCAACAGCATAATGCGCGGCTGCTTTTGCTGTGGCATAGGGTCTGCGGGGCCGGAATGCAGTGTTTTCATCCGCAGGGGATGATGTATTCCCGAATACCTCACTGGAGCCAGCATTATAATATTTTACTGGCCTTTTAAGAAGGCGAATGCATTCAAGCAGGTTCATCGTTCCGGTTAGAATGCTATCAAATGTCTGAACAGGATATAAAAAGGACAATCCTACAGAGGTTTGGCCTGCCAAATTGTACATTTCATCTACATCAACCGCCTGCAAAGTGGCGAGAACACTTCGAAAGTCAGATGTCACCATGGACAGCAGTTCTATGCTCTGCGTGATTCCCAGAGCATTTAAATTAAAAAATGAATTAACCTCGTGATCTCGAGACGTCCCAAAGACCTTATATCCTTTAGATAGAAGAAATCTGGCTAAGTATGCGCCATCCTGCCCGGAGATACCAATAATCAACGCCTTTTTCATAATCAGAGCGTTAGGCTGGGTCCTTGGGTCAGTCTTCGCATTCCAGTATTTTTAAAGCGTTGGCGTAGGGTGGTTTAAGACTGGACAATTGAACCCGCTGAACCAGCCGGGGCACGAGGTAGATCGCACTTTCATATTCCACTTGTGGCTTCCTCGGCATCGAAAAAAACTCAGACAAATGGAGAAAATTGTCAATCTGAATGCAGCGATGCAGGACTGCCCCCCCCAGCTGGCCCATAAGGATCTAAACCGGGACGTGCGATTCTACGGAGCGTCACCGCCGGAATAAATTTTGCAGAGGGCGGATACTGCCCCGATCGACTACAAATTTTTGGTAACCAAGATTATTGGCAGTGCTGACCCAGCCCGGATCCGCGCTCTTGACGTGCGCATTGTAGCGCCCATCGATGTAGTGCGACAGCTCCAGTGCCGTCAGGAAACCGTCCACATCCGCGTCAGCGTATGGCTCAGTGAGGCTTTCGGCAAAAAATAATGACAAATAACCGCCGGCTCGAAACTTGGCTGCCACCGCCGATGTTACATCCTCTTCGGAGGAGAAACATCCCATGCGCCCCGGTGCCGAGATGATATCCTTGGCAAGGCCACCACTGAAACACGCATCGACTATTACTAAAACAGTCCCGGCGTTGACCGAATCCAACAAGGCTGCCAAGTCATCATCAATCATTTCCCGATCATAAAATTCGAGCGACTCATCAAAGCCGTCGGGATCTGAGCGGTCCGGCCCGTTGGGACGTGCGTAACGATCACCGTGCCCGGAGAAGAAAATGACCAGTGTATCAGCGGAAGTGGCCTGCGCACCAGCGCGTCGAACAGCCGTTTCAAAAGCGTCGCGGGTCGCCTCAGAATTCAGCAACAAGGTGCCATGGGATGCGGGCATGCGGGCGGATGAAATCAACGCCCTCTGGATACGCCGGGCATCCTCATCCGTGTAGTTCAGTAATGAACTGCGTCCACCATAGTCACTAACACCCACAAAAACTCCGTAGATTTCTCCGGACGGAGCAGGCTGTTCAATGCTCCTGCCCGTTGTTACACTGAGTTGATAGTCGCCAACTTCATTGGCAGCATAAGAGGTCACAAAAACACGGTAGCGTCCCGCTTCCGTGATCGGGAGGTCAATCCGCGAGCGATTCGTATCGCCATCAAAATCATCATTCTGCAAACTCTGGTCCGAGGGCGTCTGAATGACCAGATAAGGGTCGAAGTCGTCTGTCCGCAGATCGAAAGATAAAGTCTGGCCAACCGCGCCATCGATCACAAATACATCGGCCCACTCACCATTATCCAACTCCAGATCGCCTGCGCCCAGGGTTCCCCGTTTGGTCTCACCCAACGCGATGGCCTCAACATCATTGGAGGGTGTAGGTTGCGATTGTTCCTCGGCAACTTCCACCGCAAGTTCATAGGATCCCGTTTCACCTGCCTTGTAGGAAGTCACGTAAACGATATACTCACCAGCTTCTGTGACCGGCAAATCTATCTGGCTATGAGTAGTAGCACCCTCATGATCATCGTTATCCACCGTTTCACCGGAAGGTGTGCGTATTAAGAGATAAGGATCGAACTCAGTGGATCGCAAATTCACCACCAGGCGTTCCCCCGGGGTGAGCGCGTATCGAAAGTCATCAGTAAACTCACCGCTATTGAGCGTGGAGTCTCCCGTTGCAAGGTTGCCGGTTTCCAGTATGTTCACCTCTTCAGTATCGGAGTCCCTCGGACGGCGGGTAATAACCAGCTCATAGTCACCCGTCGCACCAGCGAGGTAAGTGGTCGCAATTACCGAGTAGGTGCCGCTTTGCTCAAGTGTCAAAGAGATTTGTGACCAGGCATTCGATCCTTCATGGTCATCATTATCTGTCTGCTCGCCGTCGGGCAGCTTCAGGATCAGATAAGGATCAAAGGCCGTTGATCTGAGATCGATTAAGACCCGGTCGCCAGCCACTCCTTCAAATGTGAATGTGTCCTTGAACTCACCGCTGGAGAGGGTGCTGTCGCCGGTTTCCAGCCGCCCCTGCTCGGTGCGCACTCCAGAGGACGCAGTGGCTGCTGATTGCGGATACTCAAGTGTGTAAGCACCGGTTTCGCCAGCCTTGTACGACGTTACCACTATTCGGTACTCGCCGTCTTTAACCAAGGTATGGGCGATTTGCGAACGTTGGGCATCCCCATTGAAATCATCGTTATCCAAAGTGTCACCGTCCGGCAACCGTAACACAAGGTAAGGGTCAAAATCAGCAGAGTGCAGATCGATCAAAACTTCCTGGCCGCTCACACCGGCAAATGTATAGGTGTGCCTGAATTCACCGGACGTCAGTTGATCGTCACCCTCTTTCAGTTGCCCTCGCTCAATGCGTCGGGTGGCATCAGCCAGCCCCGATCCACCCGTGGATATATTCAGAACGTAAGCGCCGGTCTCACCAGGTCTGTAGGAAGTCGCCACTGCGACGAACTCGCCATCCTCGGATAAAGTATGCTTGATGAAAGAACGCCCGGTATCTCCTTCATAGTCGTCATTACCCAACGAAGTGCCATCCGGCAGACGCAGAATGAGGTAGGGATCAAACTCGCTGGACCGCAGATCAATTTCCACCGTCTGACCCTTTGTGCCGTTAAACGTCTTTTTGTCCTGATACTCTCCGCTGGATAGTTCTTCGTCCCCTGCCACTAATTGCCCTTCGAAGGAGGCAGCTCGAATACCAGAAAGAGTCGCCAGGATTCCAAAAGGCAAACAAATTAGGACCAAAAACTGTTTCATAAGCGTGAGACGACCAAATTAAAGTGCTGACTCCCGGATTTTGCTGGGTCGGAAACTTCGCAGTAACTCCCATGGGCTTTGTATTAAAAATATCCGCTCAATAAGTCAACCTCTTTGAATGAGGCCCTGCTTTCTGCAATCGAGTAACGACAGAACACCGTGTATCCGACAGCGGAAACCAATCGCGCATTCAATTCAGTCCAGCACCTTTGCTGCAACTCCTTCCCCCACTAAAAAATATCAAGATTTCTTGACTGACCCCAAAATTCCCC
>JBGTCP010000357.1:0-6610 GCA_041748815.1 Chthoniobacterales bacterium | reverse complement strand
GAGCCGAGCACGCGGACGCATTCCGGGATGTGCAGGGTGAACTCTGCTGCGAGTTGGTCGCGCAGAGATTTTGAAAGATTGAGCATCTCATCGATGCTGCGGCAATTGTGATGGTAGAGCCATTGGGTGAGCTGGCGCACCCGGTAGCGTGCCACACCAAGCTCCTCCATTTTCACAGAAAGAGCATCTTCTGTGAGCCCCCGCAGGTCTGGCAAAGCATTGGCGGTGTTGCTCATTGACGGGGCTCGATGGAATACATGCCTGTGGTGATTGCCCATGCGTCATCCTGCTCCATAACCTTTTCCTCATGTCCCGGCCCCCAGGAATCGGAGTAATAAATGAGTTGCTCCTCTGGATTGTATCCGATGATGAGGCGCATGTGGCCGCCGCCGGACTGGCTGGTATTGGGCTCCGGCACGACGCCGAGGCGGACGGTCCAAAGAACGGGCACTCCGCTGTCGATGGAGTTTTGCACGTCGCGCTGGAACCGCGACGCTCCGCTGCGGTCTTCTACGCGGGCTTGGACAAGCCGTTCGTTATCCATGGCCTGGTAGATATCATCGAAGGAAACAAATGTGCGGATATCGATGGTCTTTGCACGGTCCCTTTTAGCGAGGCGGTTGTAGTTATCGGTCATGCGGCGTAGGGCCTGGTAATCCAGCTGATAATGCTCTTGGACTTTGACATTGAGGCGGGAAGTGAGCGAGCGGAGTGCTTCATACATCTCGTCCATGCTGGTGCCTTCGGACGCTGAACTGTTGGCAATTTGTGCAAGCTCGTGCTGGTCGGCATCACGTTCGTAATAACGGAAAACGCGTTCCGCAGTGGCCACTACGCAATATCCTTTTTGCCCTTGATCGACCATGGGGATATTTTTGATAATGCGTGCTCCTGTTGCGTCCGGCTCAGGTTTGGCAATGGTGGAGGTATTGCCGCGCATGGCGGCGTTGCGTTGAGCGATGGTGAGTTGCGGGCCATCCGCTTCGGGCTGGACGCGCAGGCGAAGGAACTCAGCCCGGAAGGGAACATTTTGTGTGCGCACCTCATCCGTAAAACTCCATTCGAGGTAATAGGCGGCATGAGGCAGTTGCCACAACAAGTGCTCGGTGCGCACCACACTCTGGTTCCGCACAGGCTCGCCAGCGGGACTCGTGCCCAGCCAGCCGTTGATGGCCTCGCGGGCCTTTGCGATGAGCTCCCCGAATTCCGGCTTTGTCAGATCTCCGCTGTCACCCCGGTTGTAGAACGTGAACTGAAAACGCGCAGGTGTTTCATTGGACGCCAACATCATGCCGTCCAGAATTGGAAGTCCGGCGAGTTGCGTCTCGCTGGCGGTGCGCGGATTCATCGCCGCTGACGACTGAGCGGTGGATGTCCAATCCAGACCAGTCCCTGCCTGTGGTCCCACGAACTCCGCAGCCGGGCGTTGCCAGATTTGCGGATCTTTGAGCGAAGTGCCAAGGTCCGCGCGGAGCAGGCCGACGTTCAGAAGGGGGATGACCAAAAGTAAGGCGGCAGTTTTCATGGGCTGTGGATTACAATTGGTGTCGCGAGAAAATTTCGTCGATCGAGAGTTGGAGGCCAATGAAAAATTCTCCGAACTCCGCGTATCGGGAGCTTACTTCGTCGAAGCGCATTTCATAAACGATGCTTTTAACGTCCGAGGTGTCATGCGCAAAAAGGGAGACTCCCCATTCGTGGTCGTCGAGCCCGGTGGACCCGGTGATCAGTTGCAGGATTTTTCCGCTGTAGGTACGTCCGACACGGGCGTGACCGGCCATGAGTTTTTTGCGTTCTTCGAAGGGCAATGCATACCAGTTATACTCCGAGCCCCGCCGCTTGGACATGGGATAAAAGCAGAATACCGGCCAGTCGGGCAGCGTGGGGTAAAGGCGGTGCTCACCATATTTTTTCATGCGCTGACGGAATTCTTCCAGTTTTGCATCAAACTCTTTGGTCCCACGCGTGAGCTTTTCCTCGGTTTCGAGGGTGACGGAATATTCTTCTTCGGTGGTGGTGTATTCCGAAGTCTCTGTCATCGAGAGGTAGCCGAAGGATGGCGTGAGGATGTCGGGTCCGAGGCTCAGGGCCAGACGTTTCTCAAAGGCATTGGCGTCCTGCAGGTCGGGGGTCAGCAGCATGAATCCCAGGTCTGCCTTGGGTGTGAGCATGCTGAAAGTGTGCAGCTGGGTGGAGGGAGTCTCCTCGATCTCGCGGAACAAACCCAGCATGCGGGTGCGGGCTTCCATTTTTTCCTCCGCGCTCAGCATGCTCCATCCGGTGAAGTCCACTCTATAGAAGAGGTGCAGCACATGGAGGCCTTGGGCGGGGATGACTTGCGGTAATCTGGATTCTTTCATGAATCACCCATCATGGACGAAGTGTCAGCCTCGCGCAATACGGCATTCTTTGAACAATCAGCAGCACTTGGTCAAAGCGGGTGAGAAAACCCGCTCTCAGGTGGCGATTACTGTGGCGTTTGGATGAGGATTTCCACGCGGCGGTTGATGGCTTCGGAGTCGATGTCGCCGGTGGCCGGGGCAATGAGGCGGGTATTGCCGTAGCCGGTTGTGGAGATTTGCGCTGGATCGATGTTGAAGTTAGATGTGAGCCAGTTTTTTACGGAGAGTGCCCGCCTTTGGCTGAGCGTCATGTTATACTCGAAGCTGCCTACGGAATCGCTGTGCCCTTCAATGATGACCTGTGCCCCGGGGCTGCGCATGATTAAGATGGCGAGCTTTTTGAGTGAAGGTGCTGCGGCATCTCCCAGGTCCGCAGAGTCATAGCCGAAGAGAACGCCGGAGTCCATGAGGATGGGCGCTCCGTCGGCTACCGATTCGCCTTGGTCCAGAAGCTGATCGAGGTTGCTGAAGCCCACTTCGCCCATGCCGCTGACGGATCCGCCGGTGGCGCTTGGGACCTGGATGGTGGGGCGCCCGGCGGTGTCCTGCATCGTATCGAGAAGCTCTGTGGACAGGTCGGCCATGCTGCTGGGCTGGAGCGCAGCTGCGTTTTGTGCCTCGAGCATGGCTGCGTCTATATTGGAAGAGGCCACAAGGGGTTTTTGGCTTAAATCGATTTCCGGGTCAGGCGGGGCTGAGGGCACCGCGCGCACATCGGCTTGAAGTTCAGCACCCGGAGCTTCAGCGTCGATTTCGATGCGGGTGACTTCTGGAGTCTCGACAGCGGGTTCCTGAGCCTCGGGAACATCCAGGAGCTTGGAGTCAATAATGATACGTTCCACGCGGAAGGTGCGCGGCACGAGCCTTTCAAAATAAGGATCCCCAAATTGCTTGAGCGGAAGGAAATAAAAAAGCGCAAATAACAGAGCATGGAATGCCAGTGCAAGAACTACTGCCCAGATCACCCATGGCCTCGACCAATCGATGCTGTCGGAAGATGTGCGATAGGTATTCATTGCTCGATTATGCGGATGCCCGGCAGTTAATTATCGTCTCCGGTGAAGGAGGCCTCCGGCACTTGGTAGGCGTAGGGCGAATTCAGTTCGGAAAAGTGAAACTCCGGTTCTTGCGGGCGCGCTGCGCTGTTGGGGTTGGGATTTGGGATGAGCATTTCTGCCAGCAGGGTGCCGTCCGCCCCGGGAATGATCCTGGCAACCTTTGCGATATTCCGCCTGCCGTCCGCAAGAGTGATCGGGACCATATTGCCTTCGCGCAGGGAGGCGGCGATTTCCGGTGTAAGGGTCACTTGAGTTTTCCAGTTTTCGTTTTCCGCAATGGTGACGAGAAGCAGACCGGCTGCAACGCTTTCTCCGGCTTCTTTTTCCACGGTCATCACTACTCCTGCTGCGGGGCTTTGTAGGAAACGGTTGGCGTAGTTGTGCTTAGCCATTTCGAGATCGAGTTCCGCGAGTTCACGGGCTGATTCTGCGCTGAGGAGCTTAGCTTGGGCACCTTCAAATTGTGCTTCCGCCTGTTTGATATCAAGTTCTGTCGCCAATCGTCTCCGTGATTTCTGACGGATATCTTCCAGCACGGATTCCCGGAGGCTGACTTCGGCGGTGATTTCTTTTATTTTACTAACGTCCTGTGCACGGACTTTAGCGACTTCGAGTTGGTGTTTTTGGCGAAAGTTATCCAGAGTGACAAGGAGTTGGCCGACTTCCACGTAATCACCCGGAGCCACGTGCAAAGTCTCAATCCGCCCGGCATCAATGACCCGCACCTTGTGCATCTGCCATGGAAGGGGCTCGGCGGCTGATTCTGCTTTTTCGGCAGCAATCAATCCGCCACTGAAAAGCAGGCATGCCATGAGCGAGGAAGCCAGAAGCGGTGGTGATTTTGTGGCCATCTTAAAACGTTAGCCTAAGCCGTCCGCATCGCGCATCAAGTGGATAATGCGGCGATTTTTCCATCAGTAATCCGGTTAACGGTCAAAAAAATGTGTCCTCGTGGGAGTAGGGCGGCGCGCAACAACACAAGAAACGCAGCCCTGCAACGGTGGAAATTTGATGCCATGCCCCGGGAGGAATGAGCACCGCGTCCCCGGGTCCGACGTCCTGGGTGGCCCCGTCGAGTTCCATGGAGCCGTTGCCCTCAAGGATGAAATAAATCTCCTCGGATGCTTTGTGCCAGTGTCGCTGAGTGGCTCCACCCGCAGGGAGGGAGGCCTCGGCGAGACTTTGCAATTGGACGGGCGCGTTGGTTTGATCGAGGATACTGCGTATGGTCGACCCATCGGCGGTGATGAAAGGCGACTGCTCTTCGAGATTCCTGACGATCATCGATGTTGATTTATCTGACATCAGGCTTAAATATCAGGCTTTATGGAATCATTCAATCACTGCACCGCTCTCGTCACCGGCGCGTCCTCCGGGATCGGCAAAGAAATTGCGCTCCAACTTGCACCTCTTGCTCACACGTTGATCCTGGTGGCGCGCCGCTCGGAAAGGCTGGAAACGCTCAAGGAGGAATTGCTCAGCATCAATGGTCAGTTGATTGTGGAATGCAAAACCGTGGATTTGTCGGACGAAAATGCCGTGGAAAAACTCGGACTCGAATTGCTCTCACGCGAAGTGCAGATCGAGCTTCTGGTGAACAACGCCGGGCTGGGGGATCACGGTTCGTTTTATAACTCCGACTGGTCGCGCGTGCGTGATATGCTTGAGGTGAACATCAAATCTCTCACGGCTCTGACCCGCACTCTCCTGCCCTCAATGATCGCGTCCGGCTATGGATCGGTGCTCAATGTGAGCTCGGTGGCAGGATTTTTGCCTGTGCCGGACATGGCGGTGTATGCCGCCACGAAAGCTTATGTGACGAGCTTTTCAGAAGCCATCCGTGCGGAGTTGCGGGGCACCGGAGTGACCGTGACCACTGTGTGCCCGGGTCCGGTTGAGACAGAGTTTTTTGACCAAGCCGAGCGCGGGGAGGCATCCGGTATATCAGCGCCACCAGCGCTTCGGGTGTCGGTCGAACAGGTGGCTGAGGATGCGCTCAATGCCGTGCTGAACGACCGTGCGCGGGTCATTCCAGGCTGGCAGGTTTGTCTCATTATCGGGGTGATCACTGCGCTGCCGATGTTTGCGCTACGTTATTTGCTCGAAAAACGCGCCCGTCGCTGACTCTTTTTAATTTATGAAAACTCCCATCCTCACCGGTGATGCACCGGCAGCTATCGGGCCTTATTCGCAGGCCGTGAAACATGGTAATCTGGTCTTTTGCTCGGGCCAGATCCCACTCGATCCCGCAACCGGCAAACTCTGCTCGGAGGACATTGAAGATCAGGCGCGGCAGGTATTAAAAAATATTCAGGCACTTCTTTCTGCGGACGGGTTGGATCTTTCGCATGTCGTGAAGGCCACGATTTTTCTTACGGATCTTGCAAATTTCCAAAAAGTGAACGCGCTCTACGCGGAGGCGTTTCCTGCCCCGTTCCCGGCGCGCTCGACGATCCAGGTGGCTGCGCTTCCGGCTGGTGCCTCCGTGGAAATCGAAGTGATCGCCATTCACTCATGACACAGGCTGAGATACTTTCGTTGTTCCGCGAGCGCGAGGCGCTGCTGGACGGTCACTTTGTGTTGCGTTCGGGATTGCACAGCCGGCAATTTTTTCAATGTGCGATGCTACTGCAACACCCCAGAGATGCCGGGCGCATTTGCGCGGCGCTGGCAGATAAACTGGCACATCTTGAAATCGACACTGTGGTTTCACCGGCCATGGGCGGGATCCTCGTGGGACACGAAGTGGCCCGCCATCTCGGCAGACGCCACATTTTCCTTGAAAAAGAAAACGGCGCGCTCGTGTTGCGGCGTGGGTTCACCATCGCACCCGGCGAGCGGATCCTGATTGCGGAGGATGTGGTGACGCGAGGTGGCCGTGTGCAGGAATCCATCGATATCGTGCGGGCACACTCCGGGGATGTGCGCGGGGTGGGGGTCATTGTGGACCGCAGCGGCGGGGTACGCCCGGAGTTCGGATGCGAGTTTGTGAGCCTGCTGGAACTGGCGGTGGAAACATTTGCAGCAAATGAAGTGCCTGAGGATCTCACAAGCATCCCGGCCATTCATCCCGGCAGCAAGTGACTGCTGCTTTCAGCCACCCGCATGTCCTTGTTGCTGGCCGACGTCGGCGCATCTCATCAACTTTGA
>JBGTCP010000356.1:0-4442 GCA_041748815.1 Chthoniobacterales bacterium | reverse complement strand
CGGGGGCGCTCGTTCCTCGCAGACCCCGGCACATGCCGCGCCGGTCCAGCCGCTCCCTTGGTTGTGCCGTCGGCCGCCTGTCGGCAGCTCTCTCTGTCACCGCTCCCTGCGGTCGCTTTCGTCGCCAGCGCCACATGCCAGCCGCTGCCGCAGACCCTTGCGTTTGTTCATATCCAGTCTGGCTTTCATCGCGCGCGGCGCACCCAACGGGCTTCTTAAATCCCTGAGTCCTATGCAAGCGCCGAAGGAGACGACTTCTTGGTTTCCCTGCATCTGGGATAATTCGAACAGCCATAAAAGCGGTCGCCAGTGTGCTCGCCTTTCTTGGCAACACGCAGTGTCATGGGAGTGCCGCATTTTGGGCAGTCGGGGTGCATCTGAGCACCCAAATCCCCCAGTTCAGGAGGCGATGTTACAGGCACCGACGGATTGTTGAAAATTGGCTCAATGATGAGGGCGAGATCCTGCAATCCATACGCATGTCTGGCAGGAACCCGCAGCAAAGGAAACGCGGCGGCTTTGAATGCGCGGTTCACAAATTCGTCTCGCTCGATCCGGTCGGCTTGATTATGGCTGGAGTCATCCAGCTCAATGGCAGCCAATGGCGTCATGCTGTCAGGTTGGCACAACAAAAAATCTAGATGCTTCTGCTCTACCCTGTTGTGAAGGGAATAATTTTCCTTCAGTTGCTTGACGAACAGCACATCGATGATCCGAACCTTTGGACATATCACGGCACGGTCGGCAACAACCTGTTTGAGAACATGATAAAACGAAAGTTCGCTGTGGCTCAGGAAATCATCACGAACGCGGAAGGGCAGGATTTCATCCTCCAAGCTGGTTGGGCCTGCGTAATGAGACTGGGGCTTGGAATTCGTTCCCAAAAATTTTAGAAACATTCCAAGGCATCCCGAATTCTCGTTTGGTGGCATGGGCCGCACCCTATGGAACCACAGAAGCATTTTCAATCTTGCTGATTTCTATTGTGTCCGAGTTGGGTGCTGAACTTGGTGTGGCAAGACCACCCTTACCTTTTCCAGGAACAATTGGGGGATCAATGCGGGCGCTGCTGCTTCCAAAACATAAATATTGTGGAGCGTTATCTTTGCATCGAAAGTGCGCCACTCCCTCCGCATCCTGCCGCTAATATGAAGGCTATCTGGAGCCAGTGGTGCCATAACTCTCCAGGCAACTTTTACCGGGTCAATCTGACACAGTCCGTACTTTTCAAGGGCTACCGAGGGAGATGCCCGTATTCATAGTCTCCACTCGAAGGTCGAAATAAACGGCTTCTCCCGGAGAAATTCATCCAGATAGCGCACCCCCGGCGATCCAGTACGACTAGAGCCCATGGCCCGGACGGTTAGTTGCAAGCATTGACTCCAAGGCAATAACCGCCCAATAATTTAAGAATGTTTAGCGACAAGACATGTCTGATTCTTGGAGCAGGAGCGAGTAGACCCTACGGTTTCCCGACGTCTGGAGAGCTTCGTGAGCTGCTTCTCGGCGGCCCGGAAAGCTGGGAGGTTTTTCGCGATCTGGGTTTTCAATCACCCGAGCAAACTGCGAATTTTCTCGAACAGGCATTGCTCAGTGGAGCTGATGGTGATCCGAAGTCTCTTCAGCGTTTCCGCAATGTCTTTTCCGAATCCGAACGTATCAGTATTGATGCTTTGCTGGCAAGTCTCCCGCTCAATGAGCAAAACCAGCGACTGACAACTATTGCAAAACGCGGAATGGCAGCAGCACTGTTACTCTGCGAAAACGAACGACGCCCAACAGGGGATTGGTATCGGTGGCTATTGGAGTTCATTTTGCGGAATGGTCGAGATTTTCCCGGTTCGCGACTGTCCGTGATCACCTTCAACTACGATCGCTCCTTGGAACAGTTTTTATGGAAAGCTTTTCTGCGTAGTTTTGATCTGGAACCTGTTCGAGCGACAGAAATGCTCAACCGGATAGAAATAGTGCACGCTTATGGATCGCTTGGGCCTTTGACTCTGCATGAGCATAATGACCCAGTCGATTACGGTGATGTTTCGCATGCAGCAAGATCCGGAAATCTGTTGTGTCCAGTTGCGCCTCGCACCCCCGTGCAATCAACGAATCAGATCCGCAAGATTTTCGCGGAATCAAAGCGTCTGATCTTCCTCGGATTTGGTTTTTGGCCTGAAAATATCGATTTGCTTTTCGGCAGCAATTACCAAGGGAGGCATTATCAGGAGGAAAGTTACGAAATCGAGAATGAGAGGAGAATATTTGCTTCCCGTTTCAAACTGTCAGCATCAGTCGTCGATGAAGTAAACGACAGAATCGGCACAGTGATTGGCGAACCTCTCATCGAGTGGGGGGAAAAAAATGAGACAATTTGGGAGTTTGTACATGGCCGTCAGCTGACTCTTTAGGCGACGGTCCGTTGGGGATTGAACGAACGAATAAAATGGCAGGCTCTCCACTGAGTTCACCATGTTGTAATCCGAAGTAGAGATGCCTTGGCGACTGCGTTTTGCACGCGTGAAGATTTTCAGGTTTCGGCTGTCAATTCGGCGGAAATGTTCACGCCTGAACGGGGGGATGAAGATCGCTGGTTTATGACAACCTGAACCGCCCAGATTAGATAGAGAGGGCACGGTTTGACGATGATGAGTGTGTGCTGGATGCTGACGCTTCACATTTTCAGCCACCCGTCCGCCGCGCCGTCGTTTAAGTCATGTGGGATGCTCCCCGCCACCACGAAATGCCGGGAAGCTGGAAATCAATATCACTCGGCCTGCTCACTTTGTCGTTCTGACATTACCTTCTCCCAACTTAACCACAGTGGTATCTTTGACCGGAGTTCCTCTTTGCGTGGTCATGCCCAGTTCGTGAGCAGCTTTGATGCGTTGTTCTTCCGATGCATCTGGTGCTGCGTCCCGTAAGTTGCGGTATTGGTCAACATTCATAATCCTTTTGTATTTTTCAATACTTCGAGTGTCAAGAATTCTGCTGCAATAGGGCTGGACGGTTTTGCGGCCTTGAAGGCAGCATCGACCTGACTTCCTGGAAGCTTCTAGTTGTATACTACATTGTATACTTTTTTTATTTTTTGAGTCTAATTGGAGTCTTTTTGTGACCCAAGTTTGTAGTGGTGAAAACAATTAAAACCTTGGGAATGAGTAGTTTAAGGCTGAAATGGCAAAAGTCCCGAAACCCTGAAATAAATTAAGAGTCAACTGCTCTACCATTGAGCTAGGGATGCGAAACGAATCGTGAAACTAAAAGCTCCGGTCCAGATTAGCAAGTTGAAACACCTGGGTTGATGCCCGTTAATAACTAATCTTTGAGTCCTGCAGTCTTCTGAATGATCTCCGCGAAGCTGCGGGCTTCGAGAGATGCGCCGCCGACGAGTGCGCCGTCGATATCAGGCTGGCTCATGAGCTCGGCGGTGTTTGCGGGTTTCACGCTGCCGCCGTATTGAATGCGCAGTTTGGAAGCTGCGGCTTCACCCACCAGCCCGCTGACGGTTTTGCGGATGAATGCGTGTGCTTCCTGTGCCTGCTCGGGAGTGGCGGTGCGGCCGGTGCCGATGGCCCAGACAGGTTCGTAGGCGATCACGATTTCATCGTAGTCTTCAGCTGGGATTCCTTCGAGCGAGCCTTTGAGTTGGGTCTCGAGGACTCTTTCGACCTTGTTGGCATCGCGCTCCTCAAGGGTTTCGCCGACGCAGAGGATGCCGCGCATGGAGGCTGCGATCACGGCTTTGAGCTTCTGGTTGATGAAGGCGTCTGTTTCTCCGAACAAAGTGCGGCGCTCGCTGTGGCCGAGGACGACGTAGCGCACATATAATTCCCGCAGCATCGCAGCGCTTATCTCACCGGTGAAGGCACCGGATGCCTCGGGGTGCATATTCTGAGCGCCAACTTTCACGTTTTGCGTGTCGTTGAGGAGCTCGGAAACTTTGCCGATCGAGGTGAAGGCGGGAACTATTACGATTTCGACTTCGGAGACTTCGGCGACTTCGAGGAGGAAGGAACCGAGGAATGACGACGCCTCACTGTGCGTCATGTTCATTTTCCAGTTGGCAGCGATGATGGGTTTGCGCATGGGAATGAGAGTATGGATTTAGTTGTCGGCGAGAGCTGCAACACCGGGCAGGGTTTTGCCCTCGAGAAGCTCAAGAGAAGCACCGCCACCGGTGGAGATGAAGGTAACTTGATCTCCAAAGCCTGCCTGATTGACGGCTTTGACGGAATCGCCACCACCAATGATGGTCACGGCGTCTTTATTGGCCGCCACGGCTTCAGCGACCGCGAAGGTGCCCTTGGCGCAAGCGGGAATCTCAAAGATCCCCATCGGGCCATTCCAAATTATGGTCTTGGCGGATGCGATTTCGGCATTGAAAAGCTCAACGGTTTTCGGTCCGATGTCGACGCCTTCCCATCCGTCCGGGATGTTGCCATCCT
>JBGTCP010000355.1:0-17747 GCA_041748815.1 Chthoniobacterales bacterium | reverse complement strand
GCCGGAGCCCCGCTGCGATCCCTCTCGCGAGCTGATCAGTTTCCACTCAGTCACTGTGAGGATACGTGCTGCGAAAAATGCGCATGTGCGTGCCCAATTGGTGTCGCATCGTGAGATAAAAAAATGTGTATACTCGTCAGCCCACCGGGCTGGGTTACAAGTTATTTCAACTAGGCCTGAAAGGCCGAGGTTCACTTCTGCGTTGCCATGCCACAATCCCTTTCGAACCTCTTGACGCATCTGATCTTTAGCACAAAGGATCGGGCACCAAGAGTGAACACACAAATAGCCCCGGAACTTCACGCTTATCTTGTCGGAGTCCTGAAAGGTTTGGGCTGTGACTCCCTGCAAGTCGGAGGAGCATGCGATCACGTGCATCTGTTCTTCCGCTTGTCCCGCACCGTTACGATTGCAGCAGTCGTGGAGGCTGTAAAAACGAGCTCTTCTAAATGGATCAAAACCAAAGGAACAGAATTTGCCGATTTTCATTGGCAATCGGGTTACGGTGCTTTTTCAGTAAGCCATTCAGACACGGAAGCCGTGGTCCGCTATGTGCAGAACCAGGCAGAGCACCACAAGCGGATAACTTTTCAGGAAGAATATCGCCGATTCCTTGATCGTTACCAAATCAGCTACAACGAGAAATATGTATGGGACTGAGCTGCCCTACTAGCCATCCCCTCTGAATACCGTCCCTTCAGGACGAATCATCTTTCTTTGAATGTCCCAGCCCGATGGGCTGGGCTATGGAGTTTTGCGCCTTTGGCGCACATGCGAATGTCCAAACACAAGTGTTATGTCTTTGGCATCGCAGAGTTCTAAAGTGCCAGAGCAGAGAAATTAGCACGCCGGATTGTAGAGGTGTTTCTTTCCGCATCGGTGAAGTTATCGTCGACACGGCGAAGCCATTGCGGGCACGGCGGACAGCAGGTGCGATACGTATGGTACTGGCGGATCGCAACGCAGGCATATTAGCTTGGTCCTGCGGGTGAGATGGTGTTTATTGGAGCTCCAATTTTTACCTCAGACTCAATCGATATGCTTGGCGATCTTCAAAAAATTCTTTATCACGAAAGCACGATCATGGCGCGGCTCGATGAGCTGGCGGCTCAAATCACCCACGATTATCGCGGCCTGGATCTCACGCTGGTGGCGGTGCTCAATGGCAGCTTGCCTTTTATGGCCGATCTGATCCGGCGCATTCCGCTGCCGCTAAAGCTGGATTGCCTGAGTGTGTCGAGCTACTACGGCGGAACCGAGACGACCGGGAATGTGCGGTTTGATCAGGACCGGCTTCCGGATGTCGATGGGCGGCACACTCTCATCGTTGATGATATCCTGGACAGCGGGATCACGCTGGCGGCGATCCGGCGTAAAATTCAGGAGGAAGCCAAGCCTGCCAGCTTGAAGAGCTGCGTCCTGCTGAGCAAACGCCGCGAGCGCGCAAAGGAAGTGGAGGCCGATTATGTGGGCTTTGAAATCGCGGATGAATTTGTCGTCGGCTACGGACTCGATTACGATGAAAAGTATCGCAATCTCTCGTTGATCGGCGTGCTGAATCCTGAAATTTACGCGAAATGACAAGTGCGGGATTGGTTCTAGCCGCAGCTTTGTTAGCGATCTGGGCGGTCGATGTGATGGCGAATGTGCTGAATCTGCGCCGCCTGGGTCGTGGTCAGCCGGATGGGTTCCGCGATCTGTATGACCCGGAGGAATACAAAAAAATGTGCCGGTATAATCAGAGTCAAACGCGGCTGGAACTCGTGGAGTCCAGCATTGCACTGGTGGTGCTGCTGGGGTTTTTGGCGCTGGGTGGATTCGGCGGGTTGGCCGGACTGGTTGGCGGCGTGACAGAGAGTGTCATTCTGCAGGGTTTGCTGTTCGCTGGTGCACTGTGGCTGGCAGGGACCTTGATGAGTCTGCCATTTTCGATCTACGACACGTTTGTATTGGAGGCCAAGTATGGGTTCAACAAAACCACCCCGGCGACATTTTTTGGCGATCTGGTGAAGTCGACATTGCTGATGCTTGTGCTTGGAGGTGCACTTGGATCTATGGTGATTTGGCTTTTTGCGGCAGGGGGGACATTGGCCTGGGTGTGGGGTGCGGCTGCGACTGCGGCATTTATGCTGCTGATGTCGTTTCTGGCACCGCAATTCATCCTGCCGCTGTTCAATAAATTTGAGCCGCTGGGGGATGGGCCGTTGAAGGATGCGGTGTTGGATTTTGCGGCGAAGAATCAGTTTCCTGTCGGAGAAGTTTCTGTGATTGATGGTTCCAAGCGCTCGACGAAGGCTAATGCATTTTTTACGGGCTTCGGTAAGACGAAGCGAATCGCGTTGTTTGATACGCTGATCAACCGCTTCAACAGTGACGAGCTGGTGGCGGTGCTTGCCCACGAGATCGGGCATTTTAAATTGCGTCATATTGTCTGGCGGATCGTGACGATGGTGGGATTGGTCTTTGTGTATTTTGCCTCCGCTGCTTTGGCGATTGAAAGCGGGCTGGTTGCCAGGATTTTCGGTGTTGAAGGAGCTTCGGTGGGCATTGCGCTGGTGCTCTTCGGCATCGCCATCAAGCCAGCTTCCTGGTTACTCGGGATTCTCCAGTCGAAGCTCTCGCGGGTGCATGAATTTCAGGCCGATGCTTTTGCTGTGCGCACGACTGGAAGCGGTGAGCCAATGATCAGTGCTCTCACGAAACTCACGAAGGAAAGCCTGGGCCACCTGGATCCGCATCCCGCCTACATTGCGCTGTATCACTCGCACCCCCCTCTGACACAGCGCGTGGGAGCGATTCGCCGTCAGGATCAGATGTGAAAGAGCTTTTCGTGTCAGGGCAAACGCATTTCCCTCGCCCCTGCCGGGGAGGCGCGTCAACTTAACGTTGGAAGAACACAGCGCCGAAGGCGTGACGATTCCATAGCCCGGCTCGATGGGCGGGTATCTGTTCAAAATGAGCAATGCGGCCTAAAAGGTCGCGATTCCGAGGATTGTGCTGGGTTGCCGCACCGGATCGCGGGCTTACAGCCCGCAAATTCTTAATTTGGTGGACCCAGCCCTGCGAGCTGGGCGATGGAATTTTAGGCCCGTCGGGCCAAAGAAACCCTTATCTTGACGCGCATACCTGCCGGGGCAAATCCTCCTTTGCTGGCTATCCGGGGATTCGCAAGCTTCAACCCCGGCAAATCTCCGACATCCCTTCGGGATGACAAGTGGCCACAATTTACATTTGATCGCACCGGAGTTCTCGCGTTGACAAACTAGCCTGTCTAGCTAGATTGAAAATTGTGACATGGCAACTACAGGACGCAAAGAATCGCTTCAGCGAAGTGGTAGACCTCGCGCTGAGCGAGGGCCCTCAGTCTGTTACTCGACACGGGCGGCCGGCGGTCGTCATCGTCTCAGCTGAGCAGTATGCCCGCGAAACACGACGGGAAAAGCTTTCGACGATTCTTCGCGAGTGTCCGGCGAAGGGGTGGAAAGTTTTACGTGATAAGGAAACCAGTCGCACTCTCCAATTTAAATAGATGGGTTACCTGCTCGACACCGATGTTTTGAGCGAATCCTCAAATCCACGACCGAATGAGAAGGTCATGGATTGGTTGGACACCCACGATCACGAAATCGCACTCTCCGCGATTTCTCTTGGGGAAATCGTCAAGGGCATCGAACTGCTTCCCTTGGGCAGGCGCAAAAAAGAAATTAAGATATGGTTTGAACGCCTTGAGGCTTGGTGTGAACACCGTCTGCTTCCTGTGTCCTCTCAGGTCATGCGTGAGTGGGGTCAGCTGTGTGCCAGACATCAACGCAAGGGTCGCAGTCTGCCGGTTCTCGACAGCCTCATCGGTGCGACTGCCATCACTCACCGGCTAACTCTCGTCACAAGAAACACCAGCGATTATCCGCCGGAGGTAACGGTGTTGAATCCGTGGAGATAGGAGCCATCAACTCCTAAGCTCCGCCGGGTGTGCCTTCGTAAATGGAGATCGTGGTGATGAGATCGACGGCGCGCTGAAGCACGGGGTCGCGCAGGTTGCTTTCAGGTGTTGCTTTTTCTGACTGCTGATAGTCATCAATCTCAGGGATGGTGCCGGCGACGAGCGCGGCTTCATTGCGCCGGGGGCGCTCTTTATCGAAGACGAGCCCTGAGACGCCTTTTTCGATACCCACACGCATCAGGCGGTTTTTGTCTTCGGAGTTCAGCGCGACTTGGAAGTCGGGCTTGAGTCCGGCAGGGAAAATGGAGCCGATTTGCGGGATGTCGACTTCGCCCACGGCTAGCCGGAGCACCTGACCGCCGCGCAAAATGCGGTCGGAATATTCGACTCCCTGACCAGCAGTGTATTCACCCACGACCATGCTTTTCGAGAGGCTTCGCAGACACGCTGCAATGACTTCGGAGGGACCGGCAGTGTCCTTATCCGCAAGGATCATGAGGATTCCTGTGAAAACGGGTTCCTGATTGGAAGTGAAAATGCGCTCTTGTTTTTCCCCGGGGCGGCGGATGGTGAAAAGGAGTTTTCCTTTTTCCACAAAGCGTTTGATGACTTCGACTGCGGTTTCGAAATCCTCAGCCATTGGCGAGGTTCGAAGATCGAGGACCACGGAATAAATTTCCTGAGTATTGAAGCGCTCGAGTGCGGCATCGAGTTGTGTGAGCATTGCGACGTTGAGGCTCCCGATGCGCAGGTATCCGATGCGTCCGTCCAAAATTTCCGCATAGAATGGATTGGGCTCGCTGGCCAGTCGAGGGTCGGGTGTGTCGAGAAGCAGTGCTCCGGGCGAAATGCGGTGAATGACGCCTTCGAGTAACGCGCGGGAAAGTTGCTCGTCGTCAAGAGACTCGGGGCGGATGTAATTTTCCTTCAACTGGGACATTGTTTCCTGGATATCGGCGACGTTCATGGAGTCGACGATTTCGCGGAGCGTGAGGGCCTTTGGTGCCGGGGTGGGTGACGGTGCCGGGGCTTCGGGTGCGGAAGGTGTAGTTTCTGCGGCTTCCTGCTCTGAAGCTGCATCGGGGGCAGGTGAGCTTTGCGGCGTGGCCGTCGGAGCAGGGTCGGTTTGAGCCAGCGCAAATGCGGTAGCCATCAGAAATGCGAAACATGCTGCAAAGAATGAATTGCGCTGAAAAATCATAGCTGCACGGTGGTGGCAAGCGGGGGTGTTGTCAATGGAGGGGACTGAACGGGAACTGAAAATTTTATGGAAACAGTGGCCAGATCCATGGGATGACGAGCGTGGCAGTGACCCACAAGATGAGATTCAGGGGGATCCCTATCTTCAGGAAATCCGAGAAACGATACCCTCCTGCGCCGTAAACATAGGTATTGGTTTGATAGCCAATGGGCGTTGCGAAGCTTGCGCTCGCACCGAACATAACAGCTACCACGAACGGGATCGGGCTGGCTCCCGCGATGGTCGCCATGCTGATGGCAATGGGAGTGAGTAAGGCAGCCACGGCATTGTTGCTTACAATTTCTGTGAGGAAACTTGCCAGAAAATACACTGCGGAGAGCATGGCAACCGCACCCAACGGGAGGACCAGCACGCTGATGTGCGTGGCAAGAAATGCTGCTGTGCCAGTGACATCCATGGCACGGCCAATCGCCAGCATGCCGATGATGAGAAATAAAATGCGCCACTCAATAGAAGTGTAAGCTTCCTGCGCTTTCACGCATCCGAGAATGACGACCGCAAGCGCACCCACAAGAGCGAGCAATGCGGTATCCACTCCCAGGAATCCGCCGACGACAAATCCGCCCATGGCTGCGAGAGCGATGGGAGCTTTATTGCGGCGCATGGGTTTGCTTTCCGGCTGAGTGAGTGCCACGAAATCCTTTTCCTCAAGCAGCCGGTTAATGCCTTCGCGCGGACCTTCCACGAGCAGGGTGTCGCCAAATTCCAGCGGGAGGGATTCCAGCTGGGAGGTAATATTTTTGCCGTGTCGATGGATGGCCAGGAGGAGGAGGTTGTAGCGTTGGCGGAATTTAATCTCGCTAACGGTGCGTCCTCCGAGACTGGATTCGGGGCCGATAATGCCTTCCATGATGATGGCTTCGCGGGTCTCCAGTTGAGCGAGGCCTCCGAGCGGTTCGAAGCCGACCGCGATATCGTCGGATTGGTGAAGCTCCTGCACGCCCTGCGAACCGGCGCGCACAAGAAGACGATCACCAGTGGTGAGCACGATGGAGTTAATGTCATCGGTGAGATTCACGCCGCGCCGCCGGACCTCCAGCACTTGCATGCCGCGCAGTGGGCCTTTTAACAGATCCAAAAGCGGACGATGGTTGTAGGCACTCTCTTCTTGCACCTGAGCCTGAAGCAGGTATTCGCGCTGCATATCCGTATCAATCAACTCGGAAAGCGACTCGCGCTTCGGGAGCAATCTGACGCCGATGAAGAAAATGTATACCACGCCGATGACCGCATAGATGATCCCCATCGGCGCGATGGAGAAGAGCGAAAATGCTGGCAATCCTGCATCGATCCATTGTTGGTTGCTCATTGCCGCGCCGCCGACGATGAGATTGGTGGAAGTCCCCACCATTGTGCAGGTGCCGCCGAGGATCGTGGCAAATGAAAGAGGGATGAGCATTTTGGAAGCAGGGAGCCGGTTGGAGCGAGCCATGCGGATCACAGCCGGCAACAGAATAACCACGATGGGTGTGTTGTTGACCATTGCAGAAAGCGGCAAGGGAATAAGTAGCACCAGCGCAAGTGCACGATAGAGTGAGCCTTTGGCAAAATTCACGAGCCAGTTTGCTAGGCGATCAATCACGCCGGTGCGCTCCAATGCTGCGCTGAGCACAAACATGCACCCTATTGTGATCGGTGCGGTGTTTGAGAAACCCATAGTTAAATCGTTGATGGATAACACTCCGGTGATGACCAGGATTGCGGCTGCTGAGAGTGCAGTGATCTCGACGGGCAGCCATTCTTTGACAAAAAAGACCATCGACACTGCAATGACGCTGAGCACGATGATTTGGTTGAGTTCCATACTTGCGTAAGCATTGCGATATTTCCGGCACCCGCGTCAATGGGTAGTCACGATTCCATGCCACTACTGCCCGATAATTTTTTCCCAGCGAGGCGCTGGACGCGCATGGAGAGGCATGATACTTCGATGAGCTTATATGGAAAAAATGATTATTGTCGGGACAGGGTGTGCGGGGTTGACGGCGGCCATTTACGCGGATCGAGCAAACATGGCACCGCTCGTTCTGGAAGGCCGCGAACCTGGCGGTCAACTGACCACCACCACCAAGGTGGAAAATTTCCCCGGATTTCCCGACGGCATTGACGGCCCTGAGCTGATCATGCGCATGAAGCAACAGGCGGAGAAATTTGGTGCCAGGTTCGAATTTGCAATCGTGACGGGTTTTGAACCCGGCGAAAAATTCCACCGCGTGGAGATCGATGGTCACTGGGTGGAAACTCAGTCGTTGGTGATTGCAAGCGGAGCCTCCGCAAAATACCTAGGGCTGCCCGGCGAGAAGGAATTGGTCGGCCACGGCCTGACCTCTTGTGCGACATGCGATGGGGCATTTTACCGGAATGTGCCGGTGTGTGTGGTCGGCGGTGGAGATTCTGCCTGCGAAGAGGCTGTGTTTCTGACCCGCTTCGCGTCGAAGGTGTATCTCATCCATCGCCGTGATGAACTCCGCGCATCCAAGATCATGGCAGATCGTGCCCTGAGTCACGAAAAAATCGAGCCGATCTGGGACACCCGCATCACGGAGTATCTGACAGATGATGCGGGTCATGTGCGGGCTGTGAATCTGGAAAACCTCAAAACCAGCGAGACCCGGGAACTCGAAGTGAGCTGCGTTTTTGTGGCAATCGGTCACGTCCCCAACACCCACCCGTTCAAGGGCATTCTTGATATGGACGAGGCCGGCTATTTGCTGCGTGGCGTGGGGACCTCCACGAATGTCCCCGGCGTGTTCGCGGCCGGCGACGTCGCGGATCCCGTTTACCGGCAGGCGATCACCGCAGCCGGCCAGGGCTGTGCCGCAGCACTTGACGCCGAGAAGTATCTCTCCCATTGATCGCAGATTTTGTCCCCCCATTTTAGTATGAGGCCCGGATTTTGAAAATCTGCGACCTGACGCAGTTTTATTCGCCAGTGAGTGGCGGAGTGAAGCGCTACGTGATGGAAAAACGGTCCTTCATCAATGCCTCGCGACCCGACGTGCAACACCTGCTCATTGTGCCCGGCGCCGACTCCACCAGAGAAGTGGACGGCCGGTGCGTGACTTGCACCATCGGCTCACCGCTCATCTCCCGCACGTCGCGCTACCGCGCATTGCTAAATCTCGCTGCGGTCGAGCAAATCCTTGAGAACGAGAAACCGGACATCATAGAATCAGGAGATCCTTATCAAATGGCATGGAAAGCGATTGCCACCGGAAAGGCGATGCACGTCCCGGTGGTCGGATTTTATCACAGCCATTTTCCGGAGGCATATTTGCGTTCGACCATGAAATATTTCGGCAAGCTTGCAACGGAGATCGCGATGGATATCTCGCAGCGCTACATTCATAATTTGTACAGCCGTTTTGCCTGCACGCTGGTTCCGTCCGAAGGATTGGTATCGCTTCTCAAGGAGTGGGGGGTTGAGAACTCCGTGCAAACCGATCTTGGCGTGAACACAGACGTATTCCGCCCTGAGCCTAAGGATGCAGCGGAGACGCGGAAGGGACTTGGGATTCCGGTTTCGCCCATACTCCTGCTATACGTGGGACGCCTCGCTGCTGAGAAAAACACGCGCACGCTGTTTCAAGCATTCCGGCTTCTACACGCACGCCATCCGGGCAGGTTCCACTTCCTCTGCGTGGGCGATGGATTGCAACGTGGTTTGTTGGCGGAGCTTGCCAGCGAGACACACTCCGTCACAACGATTCCTTATTCTGCGGATTCCGCTGAGCTGGCGCGTTTTTACCGCGCAGCAGACCTTTTTGTGCATCCTGGCATCCTGGAAACCTTTGGCCTCGTGACATTGGAAAGTCAGGCTTGCGGAACTCCCGTAGTGGGTATTCGCGGCAGTTACATGGACCGTATTATTTTTTCCGATCAGGAAGGCTGGGCCAGGGAAAATACCCCCGAGTCATTGGCAGCCGCAATCTTGAGGGAAAGTCACCACGACTTCCAAAGATCCGGGGCGCGTGCAGCTGCCCTGGTGCATGCCCGCTTCGGATGGAAGGATGTGTTTGCGCGTCTTTTCAAAATTTACGAGAATGTCATCGTCTCTTACAAATCCCCATGAGTGAACGCCCCGGCTTTTTGATCCGCAAATTTACCTCCGATGACCGCGAAGTGGTGCGCCGCCTTTGTTGTGAAACCGGATTTCTCGGAAATCCCATTGACCCGGTTTTCGAGGACCGGGAGTTGTTTGCGGATTACCTCACCCGCTATTACACCGACGAAGAACCGGAATCGACGTTCGTGCTTGAAGTGGGCGGGGAGGTGCGGGGGTACTTGATGGGCTGCAGACATCATGACCGCCAGGGGCGATTTGACCGGGGCAATAACGCCCGGCTCGTCATCAAAGGCCTTTATCGTTATTTCAACTACAACGCTGCCTCAAAAAAGTTTGCCCAATGGGTTTTGACCAAGGGCTGGCGCGAGACTCCGGCGGCGCCACAGGGCATCCCGCATTTCCACATTAACCTGCTCGCCGATGCCCGCCGGGTGGACACCACGCGGGGACTCATCGATTCCTATCTCCAATATTTGCGCGATTGCGGCGAAAAGCAGGTATTCGGTCAGATGACCACGTTTGAGTCGAGGAGGACGACCCGCATGTTTGAGCGCTACGGATTCCGTGTGCTCAACCGGTCGGAAATCTCAAAATATGCAGACATTCACCCGGGTAAGGTTTTTCTAACCACTGTCATTAAGGACCTGGAGGCCAACACTCTTCTGTATAAACCCGCAGTGGAAAAGGACGCCTAAACCGGATTCGGAAACTTTTCACTGGCAAATGCTGGAATAGTCGCCCATACTCTCCATAAATCCTCACCCTGCCTGCAAATTTATGAAAACCACTCTCTTCTCAAACTTGACCATCGGCGCTGCGCTGTTTCTTGTTTCGTCTAACTCTGTGTTTGCATCCCGCGACAGTGCCGCTAGAGCCATGGCCATCGAACTCGGTCTCGAATCCGACGCTGTCTCTTACAAAGATACTGGTTACGGCCCTGACAGCTTCGGCGCGGGGAATGGCATTTTCGACTGGAATGATGCCAACGGTAACGGAACACTTGATGTCAACGAAATTTCGGAACCTCTGACCTTCTCACTTTCCTGCACGGGAGATTGGAGCGATTCCAAAACCGTCCGCGATCCTAAATCCATGAGTTCGGGCGGTTCCAGCTCGGTGGACGCAATCCGACGTGCCTCCGAAAAACATCCTGAACTTGCTTTCGAAATCGCAGAGATCGTCGTGGAGTCCTACGCGGGAATGGTGGACCCTGAATGCGCGGCTCAGTTTGCCACTGCGATAATCCAAGGTGCCGAACTCGGGGGTAGTGCCGTTAACACAATCATAGCAATATTTGTGAGCGGGATGTCTCCAGAACAAGCGGCTTTAGTTTTTGAGCGCGTCAGAGAAGTGATTCCAGACGCAGGCGAGGGTCCAAGCACTCCTCTGCCTCAGCCTGGCCCGGATGATCTCCCGGTGCCCACGCCAGTGCCATTCCCGGCTCCAACCCCTGGATCAGCCCCCGGAGGCACACCAGCACCGACACCTGTCCAGCCTTCACCCACACCTGTGACGCCTTTTCAGAATCTTTAACTAAAACAGCTTCTGCAAAAGCGGGTGACTCTCACGGGTCACTCGCTTTTTTTATGCCTTGTTTCGCATTTTTCCGTGACCAGCATTTAATCGCTGTGCATAACCAGCTTCCGCCGAATTCCCAATGAACCAACCCACTTCCACAGCCAAAACCGCAATCCAACCCACTCGGGAGCAAAATTTCCCCGAATGGTATCAACAGGTCGTCAAAGCTGCCGACTTGGCGGAAAACTCCGATGTGCGCGGCTGCATGGTCATCAAACCCTGGGGTTACGGCATCTGGGAGCAAATGCAAGGCCGGTTAGACGCGATGTTCAAAGCCACAGGCCACAAAAATGCGTACTTCCCCTTGTTCATTCCCGTAAGCTATCTCGAAAAGGAGGCGGCGCATGTGGAAGGTTTTGCCAAGGAATGCGCTGTGGTCACACACTCACGCCTCGAAGTTGGAGCGGACGGAAAAATGCGCCCGGCGAGTCCGCTCAGTGAGCCGCTGGTGGTGCGTCCGACTTCCGAGACCATCATCGGAGCAACCTACGCAAAATGGGTCCAATCGTATCGCGATTTGCCCATTCTCATTAATCAATGGGCGAACGTGGTAAGATGGGAGATGCGCCCGAGATTGTTTTTGCGCACTGCGGAATTTCTTTGGCAGGAAGGTCACACTGCTCATGAAACAGAACAGGAAGCCCGCGAAGAAACCATCCGCATGCTGGAAGTGTATCGCTCCTTCTCCGAGGACTACCTTGCCGTGCCTGTTTTCTGCGGCGAGAAATCAGAATCAGAGCGCTTCCCCGGCGCGGATCAAACATTGTGCATCGAGGCAATGGTGCAGGACCGAAAAGCGATTCAGGCCGGCACATCACATTTCCTCGGGCAGAATTTTGCGAAGGCATCCGGCATTCAGTTCCTGTCCCGTGAAGGAATCCAGGAACATGCATGGACGACCAGTTGGGGGGTAAGCACCCGCCTGATCGGAACGATGATCATGGCGCATGCGGATGATGATGGAATGATCGTGCCACCGCGCGTGGCACCTGAGCATGTCGTGATCCTGCCCATCACCCCCAAACCTGAGACCCGCGACGCCGTCATTGATGCCGCTCACCGGCTTGCCGACGCGCTGAAATCCGTCTCCTATGACGGCGCACCGGTCCGGGTTGAAGTCGATGCCCGTGACCTCGGTGGTGGTGTGAAAAACTGGGAGTGGATCAAGAAGGGCATTCCTTTGCGCATTGAAATCGGCCCGCGTGATCTGGAGCAGGGCACTGCCGCCGTCTCCAGAAGAGATCGCGGCCATAAGGAAAAGGAATTTATCGCACTCGATGTGTTGCCCTGCCAGATTGCAGAGACCTTGACGTCCATTCAACAGGCCCTTTTTGACCGTGCTCTGGAATTGCAAAAAAGTCATACCAGGAGAATTGATTCGAAGGAGGAGTTCTACGCGTTTTTCACTCCAGAGAACTCCGACAAGCCGGAAATTCACGGCGGCTTCGCCTTTACGCACTGGAATGGCTCGGCGGAGGTTGAGCAACAGATCAAAACCGATTTAAAAGTGACCATCCGTTGCATTCCATTGGCCAGCGACGATGAGGCCGGCACATGTCCGTTCTCCGGCGAACCCAGTGCTCAACGTGTTGTTTGGGCAAAATCGTATTGATCATGACGATTAAAACATTTGCACCTGGCCGAGTGGAGTTGTTGGGCAACCACACCGATTACAATGCCGGCATCGTTCTCGCGGCTGCTATTAATTATGGCGTTGAGGTTTCCGGGCAGCCGATCGACGCACCGGAGATTCGACTTCATGCCTTGGATTTGCAGGCGCGAACGACCGTGCCTCTCCTTGGCTTCGCGCAAAATCCATCAGAGTCGTGGGCAAATTACCCGTTAGGTGTCGTGCGGGAATTCCAAAAACTTGGCCATGAGCTCGGTGGTTTGGAGCTGAGTTTTCATTCCACCCTGCCCATGGGCGCAGGGCTTTCCAGCTCGGCTGCATTGGAAGTGGCCACAGCCAACTGGCTTCGTAAGGCCTTTGATGTTAACCTTTCACCCATGGAAGTCGCCCGCCTTTGTAAGCGGGCCGAGAATGAATTTGTGGGAGTGAACTGCGGATTGCTGGACCAGGCCACCTCCGTCTTTGGAGAATCCGACAGTGCCGTGTTCTTGGACTGTCGCGAGGATACTGTGCAGCAGGTAAAATTTCCACCCGGAGTCGCTCTGCTCGTTTGCAGCTCTGGAGTGCCTCATGTTCTCACGGGTGGTGAGTATAATGAGCGCCGCGAACAATGTTTCGCTGCCGCTGCGGCACTCGGCGTGGCCGCACTGCGCGAGGTCGGCATGCAGCAATTACAAGCCGCGCAGGATACGATGGAGGATGTGGTCTACCGCCGCGCCTGTCACGTGGTCGGTGAAATGGAACGAGTGAGCGAAGGCATGGCGGCCCTTCAAAAAGAAAGTGTGGAGCGATTCGGAGAGTTGATGTTTGAGTCCCATGAGAGTTCACGCTTTAATTTTGAAAACAGCACTCCCGAGCTTGACCTGCTTGTCAGCATTGCCAGGGAGACTCCCGGCGTGCTTGGATCCCGCCTCACTGGTGGCGGCTTCGGCGGGGCCACAGTCTCGTTGGTGCATTCGGATGCTGCCGCCCCGGTGGCTCAGCACATCCAGAAATCTTATAGCGACCAGACAGGTCACCTCACTCATCCCATGCACTGCAGCCTCGCAAATGGCGCGGAAATTTTATTCCATAATGACAGCGAAGATTAAAATAACCTTGTCTTCATGGAAATGTGTTGAATTCTGTGCGCTGCTTCCTAGGTTGAGAGCAGCAATTTAAATAAAGGAGAAACCAATGGCCGATTTAGAAAATAAATATCCCGAGAACGTAAATGGTACATTTTACGTCGATGATCAGTGCATCGACTGCGATTTGTGCCGTGAGACCGCACCCGCCAACTTCACGCGCAATGACGACGGCGGCCACTCCTTCGTCTACAAACAACCCGAGAGCGATGATGAGACTGCGCAGTGCAAAGAAGCTATGGAAGGTTGCCCTGTCGAAGCCATCGGTGATGATGGCACCTAGTCTTCTTTAAATTTCCCCCTTTCATCACCCGTTGGAGGCTCGCCCCATGGCATCGCTTCCAGCGGGTGATTGTTTTTCGTGGCCCTCCGTCTCAAAATTTGTATGCTGATGATGTTGTCGCCGCTGTCATATCGCATTAAGCTGGGTAATCCATGTTCGATATCGTCCTGACCACGATCAATGCGAAATACATTCATGCCGCATTTGGCCTGCGCTATTTGCTCGCGAATATGGGTGAACTGCAGCCTCGAACCGGGATCCTTGAGTTTGATCTGAAAACGCGACCCATCGAGATTGCTGAGCGCATTCTGGCAGCAAAACCGCTCATCGTCGGGATAGGTGTTTATATCTGGAATGCAGTGGAATCCGCGGAACTCATTCAGCTTCTTAAACGATTGCAGCCGGAGCTGGTGATCGTTGTAGGCGGACCAGAGGTGAGTTATGAAACGGAGACGCATCCCACAGCAGTGCATGCGGACTACGTGATCACGGGTGAGGCGGATTTTGAATTTGCGGAGCTCTGCAGGGAGTTGCTGGCCGGAGGAAACAGCGAGCGGATCCGCCGTCCCGTGCGTCCCGACGTCAAAGCGCTTGCGTTGCCATACGACCTTTACAGCGATGAAGACCTTGAGCACCGCGTTTTGTATGTGGAGGCTTCGCGGGGATGTCCGTTCAGCTGTGAGTTCTGTCTTTCCTCACTGGAGAACGGAGTGAGAGCATTCGAGCTGGAGCCGATGCTCGCGGAATTTGACCGGCTCATTGCGCGCGGGGCACTGCAATTCAAATTTGTGGACAGGACATTCAATCTGAGCATCCCGGTGGCATCAGCGATACTGGACTTCTTTGCCAGGCGGTTGTGCGAAGGCATGTTTTTGCATTTTGAAATGGTGCCCGATCGGTTGCCCATCGAGCTCCGAGAGAAAATCTCAGCTTTCCCCGCAGGGGTCCTGCAGTTTGAGGTGGGAATCCAAACGTTTAATCCCACCGTGGCGGAACTCATTCACCGGCGGCAAAACTACAACCGGCTCGCAGAAAATTTACGTTTTCTTCGCCAGGAGACGGGTGTGCATGTGCATGCGGATTTGATTGCCGGGCTTCCCGGTGAGGATCTCGCGAGCTTCAGAGCGGGATTTGACTCGCTCGTGGAGTTGGATCCGCAGGAAATTCAAGTCGGCATTCTGAAGCGACTCCGCGGCACTCCGATCACGCGGCATGATGTGGAGTGGGGGATGGTTTATTCCCCGCAGCCGCCATATCAGCTCCTGAAGAATTCACTCATTGATTTCGAGACGATGCAGCGGATTGGCCGGTTCTCAAGATTCTGGGATCTGGTTGCAAACAGCGGAAACTTCCGGGAAAGCAAAAAGTTGCTATGGAGCGGTGACGGTGATTCGGCGTTTGCGGAATTTATGGCATTTGCGGATTGGCTCTATCGCGAGACTGAAACACGCCAGGGCATTGCGCTGAGCCGTTTGGTCGAGTTGTTATTTTTGTATCTCACGCAGACCAAGGGACTGGATGCGGCGAGAATCGCTCCTGTGCTGCTCGCGGATTATCAGACGGGTGGACGGCGGGATGTGCCAATGATTTTAGGCAGTCTACTGCAGGAGCAGAGTGCCTCCAACGAGACAGGCGTCGAGGTGGCAAAACTCCCCAAGCGCCAGTCCCGGCATCTGGCTGCGGCAGGGTAGTGGGCGACGAGGCGAATGGCTTTGTGTAGCTGCGACATTCCTGTCGCATGGTTGGGGTTGGACTGCGATCCCGCGGCTGCGGGACAGCCACCTTGAGCCACATGGCGAACTGCCTCAATGTAGAAGCTGCGCCTCGCTTGTCAGGTGCGGGACGACGTTGAATGGCCGATTGGACTCGTGAGATGCGTGGGCTGCCTTGTGTGACCGACATCGCCATGACGGCCGGTGTCGCGCTTGAAGCTCAACGTAGCCGAGCGCGTCTCTTCGCCATCGGGTGAAAGTGCCACGATGGGCACTTCGTATTTTCCGTCCGGGAATGTGAAGTGATACCGGAAAGTGCCATCGGGCTCGAGGTCGATTTTTTCACCATCGATCCACACTTGTGCGTCGGGATCGGTGCCGCCGTAAAAGATGACCTCGGCATTCACATGCATGAAAAATCCGCGTCCACGGGCCTGGCTGAAGGGTTGCGCACTCCAGCTTGCGCCCAGCATCCCACTGCCGAAGCTGGTAACTCCACTGGTGAGCGATTCTTCCACCAAAAGCGGTCTGCGTGCAAACAATTCGGAGGCGCCGGCTGAGCCGAGACGTTCCTCCAGCTGGCGGCGCAGGACTTTATCCAATGAACCGGAGCCCATGCTGATGCGCTCTATGACTTCGCGCCCGAGGAGGGCTTCCAGCACTTTGCGTTGGTTATCCGACCAGTCAGCCGTCATCGGTGTGGTGCTTCCGGTTTCCGACTGGAGGCGTGCCAGAGCATCCACAAGGGATTCGCCGGTGAGCATCGCATCCTGAATTTTGTCGAGTAATTGCTGGAAAGTGACGTGGAGCGGGACGCTTGCGAACCGGCTGTCGGTGGATTCGGCAGGTGGCTTGCCGACTTGCGGGACCTGAGTGGCATCCGAGCGCGCGATGACTTCAAAGTGATTTTTATCAGTGAACCCCAATTCGGCGTAGACCGTGGGGAAACCTTGTTGGACCGGGACATACCAGTTCGGGGAGTGGGGATTTACCACATGGCGATCAAGTTCTTTTCCATCCACATCCAGAATACGCAATGCCACATGAGATGGATCGTAGTTGCCGTGTGCACTCCAATTGACCTGCCAGTAGGAAAAGAACCAGTGCGGGTCGCGCGCCACTAGGTAGAGCGAGTCGTCGCCGTAAGCTGTCGGAAGTTCGCCCAGGCTATCAATTTCGCTTGCTGGGGAGGTCATATCGCTTTCCGGTGCGCCTGTGTCGTATTTATGAAGGTCGACAAAAGCGGGGGAGCCGATGACAGGATCCGAGTTCACGCTGAACGCCCCGGCAGATGAAACCGTCCTTTTTTCTGACACCCGGATGGATTTTCCGGCATTTGCTTTGATCTTCATAATTAGAGTCCCCTGAGAGAGCGATCTCCGCTCAATTCTACTTTCCGGTTGCTTCTATTAGAAGTTTTGCGAGCGTCGGTCAAGCCTTGAAATGAGGCGCTTACGAATATCCCGGCAAAACTTGAGCATGTCTTACCGGAATTTTGTCGAATGATCCCCGGATGTCACCTTGCCGATCCCGATGCGGAGTTCCAAATGCATTGGACAGTTTGCGACATTCCTTCGGAGGAGGAGCGGCAGATTGACTGAATTTATACACCCAGGCACGATCTGGCAAACGCTGTTTTTCGTGATAAAAAATAGGATCCGATTTTAAAGCGCTTGCTTTCAAGAGCTTGCGAATTTCGGTTCTCCCTTAAAACCGATATGGCACGGAGGGTGCTATTAGATTCCCTGTTCAAGCAAACTGAACTGGGAAAACAACCAAAAAGCAGCCCATCTGAAGGGGAAGAAACTAAATGTTTGGGGGAGCATTTATTTTCAGGGTCAGATGGGCTGTCTTTTTTTTGTGGGGGAGTCAAATATTCGCGCAAATGCATCCCGAAGGCAAGAGAAATTTCAGCGATGACGCAGCCAGGTTTGCCAACTGCTCTGTGACCGATCAGCTACCCGTGAGGGATTCCAGGGCAGCGTGATCGATGGTGGTGAGGCGTTTCCGTTTTTCACCGAGCTTGGGGATGCACTGGATGAGAGCCTTGGTGTAGGGGTGCTGCGGGTTGTGCAGCACTTCACTGGTGGGTCCGTATTCCACGATGTCGCCACGGAACATGACCGCCACTCGATCCGCGATCCCTCCAA
>JBGTCP010000354.1:0-2464 GCA_041748815.1 Chthoniobacterales bacterium | reverse complement strand
GGCGCGGGCCAAGTGGCAGAATGTGACCTTTGGCGAAAATAACCACGCTGCGCCGGATCAATTATTCCGCAGTTTGAGCGAGTAAAAAATATTATGATGAATGTCCCGCTGAGAAGTCTGGCTCTTTTGAGCATCGCTTTGTTTCTATCCACCACCGTCTCCCACGCTGGGCGGATGATGCTCGTCGATGGCACTGTGATTCAAGGCGAGGTGCTCTTTCAGCATCCGAATGCGCCTTTGTTAGTGCTTCGATCCAGTGCCAATCGCACGGCGCAATCGCTTCCCTTGTCTCTGATCCATGCATTTGAGCGCGAGGGAAAGGCACAGACGGTTTCTCCTCGTCGTGAGTTGACGAAAGAAGAAAAGACCATGCTTCAGAGAAACAGTCTGTGGGGCGATGATGTGGGCGAGGGGCAAATAGGAAACTATGCAAAGCAGGAGTGGGAGAAACGTCCGCTGCTGGTTTGGTCCAAGCCGGGTGAGAGCGGGGATGCGACGCTAGCGGAAAGCTGGTTGGATGAGAATGGACAAGCGCTCACAGCACCGCCTTTTGCAATGGACGAACGCATTGAGCGTCGGAAGACCCAGGGGGCTCTGGGCCATTTTGATGGGGATATTTTGCTGCCTGCGGCCGACGAGCCTTATGAGGCAATCGCTGCCAATGGGCAATTTGTGTTCCGCCATTTAACTGTGGAGAAGGGTGCGGTGTTGGCCACCCGCTATGTGGTTCTGGGCAATGTGTGGGTGAAGGATGGAGGGGGGATGATCAACAGCGGCACCGGATCCATGGGATGTTTTGGCGGTCGTGCCATTGGCCGTGTAGCCAGTAATTTTGCAGAGCTGGGTCATGACCGTCACATCTTCATTCGCTTCTGCAATTACCATGACCTCGCAGAACCGACCTTTGCTTACGGAGAACCTATTTCACATTGGTTTCACTTCGATGCGGGCGAGGGCAGCTTGGAAATTATCGGCCAGACTCGCGGAGGAGCCGACCGGGTGAACTACGGCGGAGGCACGATCATCTTTTCGAAAAACAGCCACTTCGGCAGCGGTGACCGGGCTTCTGCTGCGGTCCATGAAAAAGCGACGATTATCCTTCTGGACGGCGCCAGCTTTGGAAATCATTTCGCATTGAGCGGTGGCTCGGCAGGAAATCGGATGGGCACGTATGGCATAGCCGGAACCTTACTCTTTGGCACGCCGGAAAAACCGCTCACGCGCGACCTCTATTTTGGGGCTACTTACTATCCGGAAGAATTAATCGATCCCAAGGGACGCAGCACCGACCGCGCATTTGGAGCCAGTTATATTCTCGGTGAGACAGGCAAAATGGTCATCCACAGTGCCGACCCAAGCAAGGCACGGGTGGTGTTCCGTCCGCACCCGCGTGAGTGGCAGGTGAGTCGTGGAGCCCCCGCAGGCGATGAATTCTGGGCCAAACCGGATATGCCCCAAGGCATTGCCGCTCTTTTCCGTGGAGAGACCGATTTCAACGGCGTGATGTTTGATGGGTTCTATGAAGGTGGAATCCTCGTCGATCCAAAAGCCCGGGCCAAATGGCAGAATGTGAGTTTCGGGGAAAACAATCTGGCAGCCCCTGAACAGCTGTTTCAGGATTTGGTGAAGGATTAAACAGATTCCCGGGAGGGAGAGGGTTTGCCTGTTTAGTCTGGATGTTAATGACAGGCTGTCTCGCAAAGCCTCGGCTGTCCGAACCCAAATTTGATTCCATTCTTACGAACCACTTTGCGACCCGAAACGGTGGATGGTGCGCTCCGCCGCGCCATGCGACCACAAGCGCGAAGCGCCAGACTCTCCCTGACCCTGCATTCTTAACCACGGATTATTAGGATTACACAGATTTTGTAGAAGGAGTAAACCAGCGAGACAACAATCAACGCAAAGAACTCACGGGACAGCCACGGGAGAATCCAAAGCGCGGTCAAGCCCGCGCACTCCATGACGTTTTCTCGAGTGGCCATGTGAAGTGCGGCGGCTTGACGCCGCTTTGGATCAACACGGGACAGGCCACAGGAGAATCCAAAGCGCGGTCAAGCCCGTCCACTACCGCTTTGGATCGATCAACCCTGCGCGCTTTCGATGCAAAAGACTTAGCACCCCTCACCAATAGGGACGCCAAGGCCTTACAGCGACTTTCGGTAAAGCCACCGGGCAGATGCCAGTCGCTTCCGCTTCGCCCAGCCACACTTTGACAGCAGTCTGCTGGGGCAGCGTGTGCCCTGACCAGAGTCCAAGCAGGTTGGGAATCCATGGCATATCGTATTCCAGATACGGCGTTCCAAAGCTGGTGAATCGAACGTCTGCATGTTTTGGAACGATTGATCGCCAAAAGGAAAAGAGAATATCCGCTGTCGGACGGATCACTCCCATTTGCATGTGTGACCGCAAATAAACGTTCACAAAAATGGTTTCGTATTCGTGGACATGCAGGTTCAAGTCG
>JBGTCP010000353.1:0-1565 GCA_041748815.1 Chthoniobacterales bacterium | reverse complement strand
GGTTGCCAGATGTATCCATAATCCACCGTCTGATACCAGGAACCATGTGGCGAAAGTTCCTCATAAAAATAATCCAGCTCTGGTGCGGTCGCTGCCAACTGTTGAGGTGCTGAGTACTGAGTCGTAACGGCCTGAGTGGTGACGGCCTGCACGCGGGTTGCTGGTGCAGGTGCGGGAGTGGCGGCGGCAATGATGAGCGCTGCCTGCTCCTGGCGGACTCTTTCCTGTTCCACGAGCTTGCGTTCCTCCTCAAGAAGCAGTTCACGATCTGCGAGCGAAAGTTCTTTGTTGCGAAGCTCCTCTTCCAATTCCGCGAGGCGTTGTTCGGCGAGAATTTGTTGCACCCGTTGTTCGATGAGCGCTTCCTCGTCTACTGAGGACTGATCGATGGTTGCATCTTTCTCCGGCAGGCATCCCGAGGTTGCGAAAAGCAATGCGCTTGCAGCAAAACACTGAATCGTGCGGCGGGAGATGGCACCAAGGTGTGGAAAACGAATATTGTTCATACGGGGTAAGACGCCGGCGCCCGGCGTCTATTCAAAGCATTTAATAGGGTAATGAAATCACGTAGGTCCTTCCCCCGCCCGTGCGGCGCAGTGGCAGGCACCCAAAAGCACAATCATCCCGCACAGATATACCCAGAGGAGCAGAATGATCATAGTCCCCATGGCACCATACAGCGCATTAACCTGCCAGATGTTGCTGGAATAAAAGACGAGCAAATTTTGAAGCAACTTCAACAGCAGGGTGACCGCAGCGGCTTCAATCCAAACCTCCTTGAAGTGTGTTTTGCGGCGTGGGCTTACTTTATAGAGGATGAGAAGACCGTAGAAAAGCATCACGCTGGGCAGCACAATTCGCAACACATCCACAGAGAATGGCAGAAATCCCGGATCCCAGCCGATGAACATTTGCACGGCGTTAAACACGGCCGGGAGCACGATGCCAATGAGCAACGCACTCGCAAAGGTAGCTACCATGAGAAGATTTTTGAGGGGCACTCTCCACCAAGAGAGTTCCTGGGTGTGCCAGGCCCTGTTGACTCCGCGCACCAAGGCTTGAAAAAAATTGGATGCGCTCCAAAGCAAGCCGGCTACCGCAGCCAGGCCGATGCCTCCACTGGAAGACATGACTCCGCCAATGATTTCTGAGACAGCCTCTTGATTTTCCGACTGCAGAGGCATGAAGGAGTCGATGTAATTGAGGGCAGTGCGTTCCACGGTTTCCGGTTCCAGGAAAATAGCTCCTGCCGAAACCAGCATGAGAAGAAGGGGGAAGAGGGCAAAAAACGCATAAAATCCAAATGCCGCCGCGCGTTGATCGCCATTGATCTCGCTGAAGATCTTATAAGTGGTCAGCAAATCAGGCAGGACCCCTCGTTTTTTTTCCGGCTCGCTCATGGAATACCCATGGAGGACGTTGGGTGATTTCTCAAGCAGGCATTTGTTTTTGTGGATTAATCAGCCGCCGTGAAACTGGTGGCAGGCTTTGATGGTGTTTGCCATAAGCATGGCGATGGTCATGGGTCCGACCCCGCCGGGCACGGGGGTGATCCATGAAGCAAC
>JBGTCP010000352.1:0-10646 GCA_041748815.1 Chthoniobacterales bacterium | reverse complement strand
CCAGAAGAGCACCGTGCGGCTCAGTTCCATGAGTTCCTCGATCTCCACCGCCAACACGAGCTTGGTCCGGGACTTCGTTTCGCCATCCGTGGTATCCACTCCGAGCGACTTCACCTGACTTCCGGTCCGGTCGCCAATCGTGAACACGGCGGTGATTTTTCCAGACTCGCCAGGCGCGTAATCCTGCTTCTCGAGCTGAGCCACCGTGCAGCCGCACGAACTCCGCACGTTGGAAATCGTGATCGTGCGGTCACTCGTGTTTTTAAAAGAAAAATCCGCCTGCACCGGACCGCCGCGCGGCATTGCAGAGCGCTCAATGCGGGTGGTGACAAATTCCAACTCCGCAGCGTGCAAGGGAAATGCCCCGGCCAGCATCGCCAACATCAACATGCCAGTGTAGGTCCGCATCAGAGTCAATGCGCTAGCGCAGGTTCCATCTCATCCACTTCGCAGGAGACAACGGGCGCAAGCGGCACCAGATCCAGCTTTGCCAGCAATTCCAAATCCTCATTCACCTCGGGATTCGGAGCCGTGAGCAATTTTTCTCCATAAAAAATCGAGTTCGCTCCTGCAAAAAATGCCAGCGCCTGGGCCTCTTGTGAGAAATTCGTCCTGCCGGCAGAGAGCCGCACTTTGGCGCGGGGCACAGCAATACGCGTCGTCGCCACCATTCGCACCAGCTCGAAGACATCCACCGGCTTCTGATTTTCGAGCGGAGTGCCGGGCATGGCCATGAGGCAGTTGATCGGCACACTCTCCGGCTGCGGATCAAAATTGCTGAGCACTTCCAGCATGCTGAGCCGGTCGCGCACAGACTCGCCCATTCCAAGAATGCCGCCGCTGCACACCGAGATGTCCGCCGATTGCACGGCCTTGATAGTCCTCACCCGATCCTGAAACGAATGCGTCGTCACAATACTATCGTAAAATTCCGGCGAAGTATCCAGGTTGTGATTGTAAGCCGTCACACCCGCTTCCTTGAGCTGATGCGCCTCCGACTCACTGAGTTCGCCCAGCGTTACACACACCTCCATGCCGAGTTTACTAACCGCGCGGATGGTCTCCAAAACCTGATCGAATTTTGCATCACCGGAACGCACGCCCTTCCAGGCCGCACCCATGCAAAACCGGGTCGAGCCGTTGTCACGTGCCTGCTGCGCAATCGGCAACACTTCGTCCACAGACATCAACTTATCGCGCTCAACCTGCGTTTTATAATGCGCACTCTGCGCGCAATACGAGCAATCCTCACTGCATCCGCCCGTCTTGATGCTCAGCAATGTGCAAAGCTGGATTTCCTTGCCCGACAAATGTTCCATAAAAACTTTGCGGCTTTGTTCTATGAGTTTAAAAAACGGCTGGTGGTAAATGCGTTCGAGTTCAGGAAGCTTCATGATGTGTAGAGCTTCACCCTAGAAACCCCACCCCGCCGCGTCAAGGAGAACACAGAATCACCGCACACATGACTGGCTCGACAATTTTGATTCGCCCGTGGTAATGTAGACCATATGCCGGTGCTGAAAGCTTATACCGACGGTCGGGGGCATTACATTCATGCCTCGGTTCATGGCGCAGTCGTGACACTGCAGATCACCCCGACCGGAGTGGCCAAACTCGAGAATGCGGGCATTGCCTCCGGTGAACGCTTCGACCTTCGGCTCCTTGCCGACCTCACCAAAGCAGGGCAGGCATACACCCGGCGTAAGAGCCCTGACTACTACGAGGCCGAGCAATTCACCTTCGGCTTCTTCGATGAAAGCGAAAGCGACGAATCCGAGTCCCTCTTCCCTGCCTGCGAGGCGACGGGTTCATTTGAAGACCTGCATCTGGTCGTTGCCGGCGTCGATGCCTCGGCGCGCGTGCAACTGCTCAGTTGCGATGCACGCGACGCGCTCGCTGAGGCCATCCATTTGAGCATTCCAATCTCCGTCCTCTCACCGGCAGTGCTTGCCGCGCTGGAGGCGGGCGGCCATGTATCGCCTGACGCAGAGCCCATCCGGCGGCTGCGTGATTGGTTTATGCAGGACGCCCACCTCGAATGGGAAAGACTCCGAAGTTTTCGCAGCACACAACGAGGCCAGTTCCGACTCCAACTCGAAGGCAGCCTCAACCTCTAATCCACCATGAAAACAGCATCAGAACTTAAAAAACACGCCCTCAGCGGCAGCCCACTCCCTGCGGATCTGCCACCGGCGCTCCAGGCGCTCTGGCTCGATATCGCCGGTGAGTGGGACGAGGCTCACACTGCGTCGCAACAAGGCGATCCAGTCGAAGGAGCCTGGGTCCATGCTTATCTTCATCGCAAACAAGGCGACATTTCCAACGCATCTCACTGGTACCATCAGGCCTCACAGCCGGTTTGCACCGACACCGTGGATGCCGAATGGGACTCCATCACTACCTCGCTACTTCACAAACACAGCTGAGCAACATCCCTCAAAGGAGAGCGGGTTTTCCAACCCGCTTTTTTCGAAGCGGACAAGAATGTCCGCACTCCTTTCCCTAACCGCACCGCCCGGCCCATTACTCACGTCCGCTGGTCATGAAGTCCGGATACGCATTCGTGGAGTGCTCCGAGAAATCGAGGCCATCCTCTTGTTCCTCCGGGGTGGCCCGCATATGGAACATCATGTCGAGAACTTTGAAGGCACCCAGCGAGGCCATGAAAGCAACTCCTGTGATTGCCAGTGCTCCCAGCGCCTGAATCCCGAGCGCAGAAATACTGAAACCTCCTTCATTGAAGATTGCCACACAGAGAGTGCCCCAGATCCCGCAGAACAAATGCACGGGCACTGCGCCGACCACATCGTCCAGGCGCAATTTTTCAAGAAACACCGCCCCGTAAACAGTCACCACACCCGCGATTCCACCGAGCACGACTGCTGATGCCGGCGTCACCACATTGCAGCAGGCAGTGACCGCGACAAGCCCGCCCAAAGCGCCATTCAATGTGGCGAGCACGTCCGGGCGTCCTTCCACGCGCCAGACAAAACACATCGCCACAAACGCTCCAGCCGATGCTGCCACTGTCGTGTTAGCAGCGATTCTTCCGATCTCGGCGCCCGCAGCCAGCGTCGAACCCGCATTGAACCCAAACCACCCAAACCACAAAATAAATGTCCCTAGTGCTGCCAGCGGCACATTGTGCGCTGCAAACAACCGTGGCGTGCCATCAGGAGCAAAACGCCCCACCCGCGGTCCGACGACGATGATTCCCGCCAGTGCAGCCGCTCCGCCAATTCCATGCACCACTGTGGATCCTGCGAAATCCGCAAACCCAAGCGATCCCAGCCAGCCTGCGCCCTCACCAAATCCCCCGGCCATCCCGAATGCAGCGCCGCCCCACGCCCAGTGGCCAAGCACCGGATAAACCAGCCCCGTCAAAATCGCAGAAAACGCCACATAACCAATGAACTTCGTGCGCTCAGCCACCGCTCCCGACACGATCGTCGCAGCAGTTCCGGCGAAGACCACCTGGAAAATCCAAAAACTCCAGATGCTGCTTTCCGCCGGGAAATTCGACAACCAGAACTCTCCCGCTCCGAACCATCCACCCACACTGGTGCCGAACATCAACGTGAATCCCAGTAACAAATACACCACGGCGCCCACCGAAAAATCCATTACATTTTTCATCACAACGTTGATGCAATTTTTTGCACGCGCAGTGCCCGCTTCCAGCAAACAAAAGCCTGCCTGCATTAAAAAAACCAGCGCAGCGGCAATTAATATCCACACGTGGTCAAGATCCGCCCGCACTGTCGACGCGCCCTCTGCCTCCGCATTCCCCGCCATCTCCCTCAGCTCCGCAATTTGCTGCTGCAACTCCTGAAGCGACAGCGCATCCACCTCTTGAGCAGAAACGGGCACCGCCCATAAAGTCAGTAGCAAAGCTGCGAGCAGAGTGGCGAGAGATCGTGAATGCATACAAAATAAAAACATAGTTAAGAGAGTTCCGTCAGTTGAGGGTTTTGAGATAGGCGTCGAACTCGCTGAGCAGGAGCTTTTGTTTGGTTTTGTGGCCGATGTTCGCAAAGACGCCCATGGCAAACCGCTCGACCGTTGCCTGCAACGCGGGACGGTCCACATCGATCTTTTCGAGCACCAGCTTACGTTCGATCATTTTCTTTGCCTGAGAGTCACTCACCACTTTTGAGAGCGCACCTTCCAGAGTCCTCAGCGACGCCGCCCAGGGAATTAGCCGGATCCGCATCACCTGCCGTTTGGAGACATCGATCTCGCGCAGCGTGCGCGCAAAAGCATCATCCAACCCGGGAAGCATTCCGATCACCGCGTTCAACACGACTGCTTGATGCAGAGCGACCACGTATTCCACTGTTCCGGCGCCATGCAAAACAAGCGTAAGATCGTCCCAGTGAAACACGATGTAACCGATTGAGCGCCCTGCCGTACGATACCCTTGAAACAGCGCGGCCACCTCATTCATGAGGACTTTGCTCTGCGCCTCCTGATACGGCAGACTGTTAAAAACCACACCGCCCTCGCGGATCACTGCGACTCCCGCAATACCGCCCAGTGAGAAGAGCGGCTTCAGAATCTCGGAAAACGGTTCCTTCTCCATCATCGCTTAGTCATCCCTCCGCGCGACCAGATCCAGCGCTGCTTTGGCGTCCATTCCGCCGGGTATCAAAAGCCCCTTCAGTTCCCCGGAAATATTGCCCTCGCGACTCACCAGCTGCTGATTTTCGGCGGCAAGAATCGAGCTGCATGCCTCACGGCGGCGGCCAATCGATTTCGCAATGGCTGTGGCATAAAATGTCAGATACTCAATCTCAGCACGCAGACTGACGAGGCCGTCCTGGTCCAACGGCGCGGATAGCTGCCCCGCGTGGACCTCAAACCTCCTGTAGCTCATTTCTTCCGTTCTCATGTCTCCCTCATTCCTTGTTACCAAATCATCAGCCCTGAACTAACCACATCGGATATACCCTCCCGATCATCGCCATGGGCCTTTCAAAAAATTTAAACCATCTCGAAGCAGGAAGCATGCCAGATTTCATTAAGCATCAAAGCTTCCTTTTTCACAACAACGACCGCACTTTGATCCGCATGAATGATCCAGCCCCGACCTCGCCCGATTGGCTCACTGGCCGCATCCAGAAGAGCGGGCCGATCCCGTTCCGCGACTTTATGGAGGCTGCGCTCTACGATCCACGCCACGGATATTACACCTCCGGCCGCGCAAAAATCGGCACGCAGGGAGGAGATTTTTACACCAGCGTCAGCGTGGGACCTGTGTTTGCTTCGCTCATTGCGGCGCAAACACTCGAGCTGTGGCAGGCCATGGGCGGACCCGCGCATTTTCCATTCATCGAACAAGGAGCCAATGACGGGACCTTCGCTGCGGATTTTTTATCCGCCGCCGCCCGGTTCCCCTCCGACTTCCAATCGGCCCTCGAGTACACCATCATCGAACCTTTCCCTATAATCCGCACCCGGCAGGTCAATCAATTGCAGGACCAGCATCCTGGCAAAGTCACATGGCTTAATGTGCTCCCGGAGTCGCACGTCGAAGGTGTGTTTTTCTCTAACGAACTCGTCGATGCTCTGCCCGTTCACCGCGTTGTTTTCCGCGATCACGAATGGCACGAACTCTTCGTCGCTGCCGACGATGGAGAATTAAAATTCCTCCCCCGGCACATCACCTCGCCCGTTCTTAAATCAAGGCTCGAAACCCTTGGCGTCAATTTTCCCGACGGATATACCACAGAGGTTCATCTCGATGCCCGGCACTGGATCCATCAGATCGCCGGACTCCTCAAACGGGGCTTCATCCTTGTTCTCGACTACGGATTTGTGGAAGAGGATTATTATATACCCGACCGCACCGATGGCACCCTATCCTGCTACCGCAATCACCGCCGCAGCGACAATCCACTCATCGATCCCGGACATCAGGACATCACCGCACACGTGAATTTCTCCGACCTCGCACAAGCCGCACACACACAGGGGATCGACCACGCACTGCTCACCGACCAAAACCGTTTCCTCATCGGAGTCGCCCAGGAACGTTTCGCCGCCCTCGAATCCGCCGCCGACACACCCGAGTCGCGGGCATTCCGCAAAAGCCTGCACACACTCACCCACCCCGGCCTCATGGGCAGATCCTTCCAGTGCCTCACCATGAGCAAAGGCATCCGACCGCTGCCTCCGCTGAAGGGATATTCCTTCACCACCTCTTGCACAAACCTCATTTCCCCTGCAAAGTAGAAACTATGAAATCCGCCTACGAACTTGCCATGGAGCGATTGGAAAAATCCGCACCCACGGTGGCCATCTCCGATGAACAGAAAAATGAGATCGCCGAGGTCGACATCATCTACAAAGCCAAAATCGCCGAGCGCGAACTTTTCCTCAACGAACAAATCCAAAAAAAACAATCCAGCTCGCCCATGGAAGCCCTGGAGCTGGAGCATCAACTCAACACCGATCTCCGCCGGTTGCGTGAGGAATGCGAATCCAAAAAGGATGCCATTCGCAATCGCAAAGCCTGATCATGTCAACGGCCACACAGGTTCAGTTCAAAGTCGGGAGCGAAAAACTCATCCGCGTGCGGGAGGCGGCCAGCACACGCCTCCGTTCGCTGCTGGAAAAACAGGGCCGGCCGGATGGCGCACTCCGCGTGGCAATCATCGGCGGCGGCTGCTCCGGCCTGCAATATAAAATGGACCTCGTCGATGGTCCCGCCAACCGCGACATCGTTGTCGAATCCGCCAACGTCAAAGTGGTCATCGATCCTAAAAGTGCTCTTTTTGTGAGCGGCTCCGAGTTGGACTTCAGCGACGATCTCCAGCATGGCGGATTCAAAGTCACCAACCCGAACGCCGTCGCACATTGTTCCTGCGGTGAAAGCTTTGCCGCCTGAAAATCATTTCGCCGCTCTCGGCATCCAGCCCCACATCTGGCCGGATGCGGACGAGCTGAAAGAGCGCTATCACAAGCTCGCAGGCGCATCGCACCCCGACAAAGCCGACGGAGACTCCGTCCGTTTTCAATCCATCGAAACCGCCTATCGCGTTTTAGCCCGACCAGCCACCCGCCTCAAACACCTCGCCGGACTGGCAGAACCGGAAAATGCCAGCGCGAGCGAAAACACGCCGCCGGAATTCAGCGATTTCATGTTTGAGCTTGGAAGTTTTCTTCAACAACTAAAGGCATTTCGGACAGAACAGCGGCTGGCTGGATCCACCATCGCCCGCGCTCTTCTAGCCCCCGGCCAGATCGAATTGCAGGAAGAAGCCATGCGATTCCAAGTCCGCATCGCCGCCATGCAATCCGAAATGGAAGCCTCTACCCGCGCGTTGGCTATCGACGATGCGTCAGGTTTAAGAGCGGCAGCATCCGCATTCACCTACCTCGACCGCGCAGCCAACCAGCTCCACACCGCACTGTCAGGATTACTAGAAGATTAAAGGTCTGAAGCAGCCCAGGCCCTGAAAGGGCTCAATCCTATAGCCCAGGGTCAGTCCGGTCTCAGCCGGACTTACCCTGGGTCTAACGACGAAAACGCCCCTGCCCTGAATGGGCAGTATCCCGAGCCGCCCAAAAGCTATTTCTCCTCTCCACCGGCCGCGCTAAACACCCGCAGCGCGCCCGGAAGAATCTTCACTTTGAAGGGTAATTCGATTTTCATCAGCTCCCCATCGATCATCACAGACATGCGGCGTTTACGGCGGGCATCGATCTCAATATCCGTTGCGGGAAACTGAGTGATCTCACTCGCCCGCTTCCAGCGGCCAAGCAGCCACAAGATGCAAGTTTTGACAACACCCAGAACTGAGTGATTTTTCGCGATGTAAACAGTGAAATAACCGCCATTGAGACTGCAACGTTTTGGGATGAGGCCAAATACATCCTCGTAATCATTGTTTGCAATCATCACCAGGCGGGTCCGGTATGACCGAACCTCGCCACCATCGTTTATGTGCAAATCTACCGGCGGAATTGTCGCCATGCTCCAAACTGCTTTCCACAGAGTTTGCAGACTTTTCACCAAGTGGCTGCCGTGGTACTCCGGCTGCCCCATCATGAGCGAGGGATAAAATCCGAGAACGACCATGCACATGCAAAGACGTTTATCAATTTCCAGCAGGTCCATTTCAGAGACCGTTGCGCCGATGATCTCCAGCACTGCTTCCTGCCACTCCAGCGGCATGCCGACATCCCTTGCGGTGAGGTTAAAAGTGCCAAGTGGCAGAATCCCCAGAGGCATCGCATGGCCTGAGAAAATCTCAGCCGCCGCCGAGGCCGTCCCATCACCCCCGCCCACCAGCACACCGTCCGCCCCGCTCTGCAATGCATCCCTGAGCGATTGCTCCATTTCGTCCCCGGGCACACAGTGCACCTCTGCCTCACATCCGTTTTGCTCCAGCAATTTTTTCAGCTCCGAGGCCAGTGTTTCAGGCCCCAGCTGAAGCACCGTCCCCGCGTCACGGTTTAGCACGGCGATAAATTTTTTCCTGGGGAAAGGTTCCTTCATAATAGTTTTCTCACCTGAAACTACTCGGCGTAGTAAAACCTATCGCATCTCGCACCGATCACCCGCGTTTTCTTCCAGGCGGCAGCGGCAACGCAGTCAAATGCCGAGCCAGCTCAGGAATTTTTTAGACAGGAGAACACAAATTCGAGAGAACAGGAGTTTGAAAGAAGAATCCGATTGGAAAAAGTTCAGAAAGATGGTGCCCGAGTTGCGCGAGCGGTTTCTTGCTGGCCGGAATTCGAAAATATCGGCCAAGTTGACAAACGCTTCCAGCGTCAGATAACGATCACATTAAACGGCCTTGGCAGGGCCTGAAAACTGAACACTGAAAACTATCAACCTTTCGGCTTTTTCCGCATGAAAGTGGGGATGTCGAGGTCTTCGCCGTCAACGATGTTGGGTTCGCTTTTGGCGAAGCGGCCTTTTGTGACCGGTTCGAACTCGAATGCTTCCTGTTTCACTTCTTTCGCAGACTTGCCGGAGCGGGCGGGTGGCTCGAGGGCAGGAGTGGATTCCGGCTCTGGCTCGGGTTCTGATTCGTCGTAGATTTCCACAGGAGGTGGCTCGGACGGCTCTTCTTCCGGCGGTTCGTCGACGGGTGGGTACTCTTCTTCGGGTTCCGGCTCCAGTTCTTCGGGCTCGGGAGAATAGGCAGGGGCCTCGTGGCGCGGGATCTCGTCTGTGTGTCCGGAGGCTTCGCCAATAGAGGAGAGGACGGAGACGCGGATGCGGGTGCCGAGCTCGCGGTCAACTCCGATGCCGAGGAGGATTTGTGTGTGTCCGCCAATGTGTTTGCCGAGGCCGTCCATGAGGGATTGCACGTTGGCGAGTGTCATGCCGGTGCCTCCAGTGATGTGGACCAACACGTTGCCTGCATGGTCGAGGCGTTTGCCGCGCTCCATCAACGGCGATTTGAGCGATGAGGCGAGTGCGTCGTGAGGGGCGGCGGGGCCGTCGGCTTCTCCGTAGCCGAAGATGCAACGGGTGTTCTGGCCTTTGAGCGCGTGCAGGAGTTCGTCCAGCCCGACACGGATGAGGCCGGGGGCTGCGAGAAAGTCGATGATGCTGCGGATGCTCTGACCGAGGATGGAATCGGCGGTGGTGAAGGCTTCGTGGATTCCGGCCTTGGGCGAGACGGCTTCGGACATGCGATCGTTTTCAAAGCAAACAACGGCGCGGGCGTATTTCTGGATGGCGCGCAATGCCATCGTCGCTTGTTCGTTGCGACGCCGGCCTTCGAAGGTGAAGGGAAGTGTGGCAAAGACAATCATCGGCACCCCGCGCTCGGATGCCATCTTGGCCAGTGTGGGAGCCGTGCCGGAGCCGGTGCCTCCACCGAGGCCGACGGTGAGGAAGATGAGTTCGACGTTGTCGAAAAGTTTGCTGAGATCCTCGAAGGCTTCCTCGGCTGCGGCAAGGCCCAGCTCGGGGTCGCCGCCGGTGCCAAGACCATGGGTGACGTGTTTGCCGAGTTGGATTTTTTGTCCGGCAACAGATGCGGCGAGCGATTGGATGTCGGTGTTGAGCGCGACGAGTTTCGATTTGTCAAACCCGTCGAGTGCCACGCGGTCGACGACGTTGATGCCTGCACCGCCGAGGCCGATGATGCGGATGGACAAGTTGCTGCCGGCGTCCTGACTCAGGTCTTGAAGTTGCACGCGGATCATAAATCACTCTCCTCATCGATGCGGTTGCGGCGGCGGGGTTTCATCCAACTGAACATATTGTCTAGTTTCGCTTTGGCTTTTTCCATGATGGAAACTTCGCCCCGTTCCTGTTGAACGGCTTGGGCAAATTTTACGAGTCCAATGGCAGTAGAGTATTGCGGATTCTCAACGGCGGCGGTGATGCCAGCGACTTGTTGTGCGTGAACACGGCGGGCGGGGAGTCCGAAAATATCTTCGGCGAGGCTGTCGATACCTTTCAGCATGCTGGTGCCGCCCGTGATGACAACTCCGGCTCCGAGGTAGTCCAGACTGCGGTCGTGGTCGAGGCGGGATTTGATGAGTTCGAAGGCCTCACGCACGCGCAGGTGGATGATGTTGTTGAGCGTCTCGCGTTCGATCTCGCGTCCACTGAATGACGCATCGTCTTTGAGTGTGATGGTTTCGCCGGGCAGGGAATTGCCGAGCGTGACGGAGCC
>JBGTCP010000351.1:0-5052 GCA_041748815.1 Chthoniobacterales bacterium | reverse complement strand
GTCCACAATACTTACTCGATCGCCGACCTTCAGCATCGCGAACAACTTCCGCGCATCACCTTTTGGGATGCGCACACAGCCTGCGGAGGCCGGATACCCCGGCACATATCCGCCATGGAGGCCGATTTCGCTGCAATTGAGGCGCATGAAATGGGGCATTTCCACGTCGTAAATCGTGGAGACTCTCTTGACGTGCTTGTCTGTGATTACAAATTCTCCGGTGGGTGTTTCTTTGCCTTTGCGGCCCGACGAAATGCTGGTCAGGAAGGTAGTCTCTCCGTCCTCGAGGACTTTTACGTTCTGACGGCCCAGAGAAACGATCACCCGGCGGGTATCGGGAACGATCTCAGGATCCCTGCCTAAAAGGAGTTGCATGGCGACCAGATCATTAGCCGCAGCAGCAAAGTTAATAGCATACCTTTTCCACTTCTCCGTGACCGCTCCTCTCCGGGCATTCGCCTTCAAAAGCACGCGCACCAGCGACGGCTCGGACATTGCAGCTGCGAGCATCAGAGGCGTGAGTCCTTCATCCCGGTCGAGATAAAAAAAGAAATTGTGCGGGTTTAGCCGCTCGCGTGTTGCTTCGTCGATAGATTTGGAAATGGAAACATTCGGATCGACTCCCGCCGCGAGCAGTCGCTCGAGCACGGCTGCGTTTCGATAAGAAAGTGCAAGCACCAGGATTTTTGCATGGTCTGCAGGAGATTGCGGCGGGGCGAGTCCGGCAAACAACGCGACCAGCTCCGCATTCCCCTGCTCCAGGGCTGCTATCAGCCCCCGGCCCGGGCTGACCCCGCGCTCGATCAGTTGCCTCACTAGTTCATTTTGACCGCTGGCCATGGCCAACTCGGCAAGCGTGAGTCCGTTGGAACTCACGCGTTGAAGATCACTTCCTGACTCCATAAAAAATGGAGCAAGATGCCAATGGCCCGCTTCCATCGCCTGCAATAAAGCCGTTTCGGGATTCGCTCCCGCGCTGACTAGGGCTGCCACAAGCTTCTGATCCCCGGACTGCACAGCAAGTTGGAGCGGATACTCGCCTGTTGCGTTCGCAATATCCGCAGACGCTCCGTGCTCCAGCAAATCCTGCAGCAAATCCGGATTCCGATATCCCAGTGCTTGAGCCAGCAAATCACCGGACTTAGGACCAACGGTTGCTCCCGCTTGCAGCAAATCCAAAGCAATAGTATCCAAATTTGCAGCCACTGCGATCTCGAGAGCTGTTTTGCCTTCCTCACTTTTTGCTTCGAGATTGGGCTTTTGCTCAAGCAGTTGATGAATGAGCCGACGCTGATTTTTTGCTACGGCATAGCACAAAATCGGGGTTCGCTCGATAGGCATTAGCTGATCAGGCGAGGCACCCGCTTTGAGTAAAATCGAAGCAAGTCCGCTTCGTTCGTTTTCCACAGCCAATGTGAGCGCTGTATGTCCGCTCTCGTCCATTAACTGCAAATCCGGATTCACTGAAAGGAGAGTGGCCGTTAATTCCGGCGAATCCGTTCTAACTGCAAAAACGAGCGCGGGTTCGTTGTCCCTCAGTCGCAACTCGGCAGCAGGTTGCAGGTCCAACAAAATTCTCAGCACCGAGAGCCCACCAATGCGCACCGAAGCATCCATTAACCCACCCCAGTGCTGCATTGTGAGAGCTTTGCCGTCCGGGGCAGCAAGCAATTCTGAAAAAATGACACCATGGTCGTTGAGCACCGCATTTTCAATCGCATTGGTCGAAACCCGCACATCCGCCTCCAACAAGAGTCGGACGATCTCAAGATCGCCTGTCTCCGCGGCTTCATTCAACGCAGCTTCGCCAGGCACCACCCCACGCTCGGCCAACAATTCGATGGGTGACGGCGTACGTTCACACCCCACGAGGCCGAAGGCCAGCAGAAGGCATGCGATCTTTGGAAACGCTCCAGTCACGCGGTGTTTTCCCGGACTTTTCATAACGGGAATGGAAGTCTACCAGACCCCCGTCAAGCTGGCAAGACCAGAGCTCCGCGCAGTCTGTGGTTACATGCGCAGAAGTCTACAGCAAGTTCATCAACAAAAGCGATGGTCGTGAAAAAATTCCCCGGGTGGCAGAGGCAAGGCTCGGAAGCGGCGACGATCGCGACTACCTCCTGACACGATTCGTTGTCACCGATGATCGAAACCAAGAGCACGCTTCCTGCGGAAAATTCTTGCGGACTAACGAGTTCCAAACCCTTCGAACTTAGAGAAAGACTGCTAATTGTCCCATCATCCAAGTCGAGTGGCAATTCGCACTCGATCTGAGAAGTCAGAGGTTTAATTTCAGGCAGCAAGGACACGGTTCGTAGGTTTTTGAAGGTGAAAATTCCTGCAAGGAACACGGCTAATTCACCCTCCAAACTATCACCGCTTCGAGTCCTGTCAACGGATGGAATCAGAATTATTTACTTCCTTGAGGATGCGAATCGCGACGCTGCCCAGCACAGCAGTGATGGCCAAGGTGAGGACCAGCCCGCCGCCCCAGAGCAGATATTCCAGTGGCGTGGGAGTATCACCACGCTGGACAAGTCGCAGGGACAGTTGCCCGAGAGTTCCCAGATAGCAGTAAAGAAACAACCCGGGGGCTTGGCCGATCGCCACCCAAAGCATGCACTTCCGAAACGGAACCCGTGTCACCCCGTAAAAGTAATTCAGCAAGCTGGTGGGGAAGAGCGGATGCAATTGACTGAGGATCACGATTTTCGCGCCTTGCCGCGTGATCGCATGATCCAAAGCCGCAAGCTTCGGGCGGCGTGAGGCCAATTTTTCAATCCATCGGCGGGCAATCGTTCTTGCCAACAAAAACGCCACCGCAGCTGCCAGCAGATTCCCGCACAAAATAATCAAAAATCCCCACCACAAGCCGAAGAAAAACCCCGCACCCACACCTAGCAACCCGCCCGGAAGCAGAAGAATGTTGCACGCCGCGTAAATCAGCGGATACACAATCGCGCTCCATGCGCCCATCGATTCCACTTGGCGCTGAAAATCCCTCGCCGAGTCGAGGAGGTCGAGCTGAGCAATCACAACGGCAATCGCTCCGAGAAAACACAGCAACCCTACGAAATGAAATGCCGGGTGATTTAATGTGCGCATGGCCGGGGGATGGCAGATGCTCAGGAGACAACCAAATTCACAAGCTTGCCAGGCACGACGATGACTTTGCGCACCGTCTTGCCATCGATTCCGGCTGCGATCTTCTCGTTGGCCATCGCTGCTGCTTCGAGATCCGCGGCTGGGATGTCTTTGGAGATTCGGATTTTATCACGCAGCTTCCCATTGAGCTGAAGTACGATTTCAATTTCATCGTCGATCAACAATTCGGGATCAAACTGCGGCCATGGCTCGTCGGTAACACATCCTTCGAACCCGCCGAACTTCTGCCCGAGCGCATTCCAAAGTTCCTCGCTCAGATGTGGGGCGAATGGATTGAGCACTTGCAATAAAGCTTTTAGCACACTGACCGGGCGTTGCTCTGCAGAGGTCAGTTCATTCGTGCACACCATCATCTGCGAGATCGCGGTATTGAACGAAAGCGCATCGATGTCCTGAGTGACCTTAGCGACGGTCGCGTGTTGGATGCGCAACTGACTCCGTGTCGGTTCCACGTCGGCCACTTTTCCCGACAACACCCAATCGCCAGCCTGATTTTCCTCCATCACCAAACGCCACACACGCGCGAGGAAGCGTGCCACGCCTTCCACACCGGATATGCTCCATGGCTTCACCTGCTCGAGCGGGCCCATGAACATTTCATACAAGCGAAATGCATCTGCCCCATACTCGGCGATCACGTGATCGGGATTCACCACATTGCCCCGGCTCTTGGACATTTTCTGCCCGTCCTCGCCGAGGATCAGTCCTTGATTTACGAGCTTGCGGCAAGGTTCAGCCGTCGAAACGTGCCCCAAATCGTGCAAAACCTTTTGCCAGAATCGCGCATAAAGAAGATGCAACGTCGCATGCTCGGCGCCGCCCACATAGAGGTCGATGCCGCCATCCATCCAATATTTCTCCGAAGCTTCGGAGACAAAACGATCCGCATTGTGAGGATCGCAGTAACGCAAAAAATACCAGCACGATCCCGCCCACTGCGGCATTGTGTTCGTTTCCCGACGCGCAGTCTCCGAGTATTGCACCCACTCCGTGGCGCGGGAAAGCGGAGGCTCCGCAGTGCCCGTCGGTTTGAAATCCTCCATCTCGGGAGGGCACACCGGCAACTCATTCTCTGCCACCGCGCAATGTTTGCCGTCTTCCCACACGATGGGAAATGGCTCGCCCCAATAACGCTGACGCGAAAACAACCAGTCCCGCAATTTATAGTTCACCGTGCCCCGGCCGCATTGATTCTCCAACAAAAATGCAATCATCCGAGCCTTGGCATCCGCTGTGGTCAGCCCGTCGAGAAAGCCGGAGTTCACATTCAGGCCTGCGCCCGCGAAGCAGCTATCCACGGGCGTCGGAGGCTGAACCACCTCAATCACCGGCAACTCAAATTTCTGCGCAAATTCAAAATCCCGCTCATCATGAGCGGGCACTGCCATGATCGCGCCAGTCCCGTATCCCATCAAAACATAGTCCGCGATCCAGATCGGAATCTGCCCGCCATTGACTGGATTGATGGCCATCGCGCCTGTGAAAACACCCGATTTATCCTTCGCCAAATCCGTGCGCTCGAGATCCGATTTCGAGCCCACCACGCGACGATACTCCGCAACTGCGGCAGCATTTTCCGCCGTCACAATTTGGTCCACGAGCGGATGCTCCGGCGCGAGCACCATGTAAGTTGCCCCAAACAAAGTGTCAGGACGCGTCGTGAAAACTTCAACCCGCGCATCCGATTCTGCGACCTGGAATTCCACCATCGCTCCCTCGCTGCGGCCGATCCAATTGCGCTGAAGTGCCTTGATCGACTCCGGCCAATCGAGCCCCTCGAGTTCGTTGATCAAACGCTCCGCGTAAGCAGTGATGCGCAACATCCATTGCCTCATCGGCCGCCGCTCGACCGGGAATCCTCCCACTTCGCTTTTACCATCAATCACC
>JBGTCP010000350.1:0-3528 GCA_041748815.1 Chthoniobacterales bacterium | reverse complement strand
ATGGCCGAGACAGAGGTAATAGTTTAGCTCAGGGGGGCAGGTCGAAAATTTTATCTTGAGCGGTGGTGGGCGAGGCTGCAAAAAGTCCTTTGAACACATCGATTAATGCAGTTCCTTGCAGGGCGGCTGTTTGAGCGATGGACCCGAAGATGGAAAGATTTTCAGAACCTGTATCGCTCCGTGTTCCCATGCAGATAAATGAACCCACGCGCCAACCAATAGCATTGGCGGTGCCAACCTATTTGAGGAATGAAGTTTGAGAAAGCTGCTCGGCTATGAAAGATTCATGTCGCCGGTTGGCTTCGTCTCCATTTTTCTCGCAGCGCATTGGTCGCGCTCCTGCGTTGGAACCTCTTCACTCAGAAAGACCTATGGCGGTGGATTGATGATCCTTTTGTCCGCGCAAATGCCCCTCCCGATGACGCGCCAGTGCAACCTCTCTTGGAAGGCATAGTCCCAGTTTGACTCAAATCCAGACAACCCAAAATCAAAAATCCGCTGTCATGACCCTCAAACCCAGCAATTATCAGCCCCTTGTCGGATAGAATCCGCTGTTTTGGACAGCAGTGAGCCTTGACTGACCCCAAATTCAGCGGATGAAATTGCCCTGAAGCCGCAAGAATGCAACCGGATTGTTGGCTGGATTTAGAGAGCCAGAGGATTTCCCACGTCACGGAAACATAATCATGCTGACTGATCGGACCGCCTGCCGGTCAAGTCTGTCCCGAGAGTCTCATGCACGAGGTCAGAACGTACTCAGTGTGAAGGATCCAGTTTCTTCGGCATCATAACTGGATGCCCGGATGACGTACTCACGGCCCGCTTCGACAGTGAATGTGAGCTGAGAATCCGTGCTGAATTCGTCGTGGTCGTCGTTTGCATCAAGAATGGATCCATCGACGGCATCGATCAGATAAAGGAAACAGTCGATGGCGGTGGATTCCTGACGCACGGTGACGGTTTGTCCTGGCGTGACGTTGACCAGCCGGAAGTCCTGCTTGTAGGTGTCTGGATTGCCCGGGACTTTTTCGTCGCTGGTGGTGAGCACGCGGTTGAGCGTCGCTGGAACGCCGATCTGAGGAAGCGGGGGCAACTGGGTGGCGACGAGCGAATATTGGCCGGTTTCAAGCTCGCTGGCGGAGGTGGCCCGCACGATATATGAGACCCCGAGGGCTTTTGGGGTCACTCATTTATTTCTGACATTGCCCGTCTCGATCCTCCTGTTTGACCCCAATGTCGCCTCTCCTAAAGGCGCAACGACGATGGCCACGTCACCTAGATCCGCAACGGCGTGCCGATGGCAAACACCTGGCGTCCGCCCCCCGCGAATTACTTGCACAAGGAGAGCCACAGCGCTTTAAGCCATTTCTTGATCTTTTGCGGATGATTCGCTATGGTCATCGAAATGAAACAAGTTGCTCTGATTTTATCCGGCTGTGGCGTGTATGACGGGGCGGAAATTCATGAGTCGGTGCTCACATTGCTGGCGCTGGATGAGGCAGGGGTGAAGGTGACTGTGGCAGCTCCAGATGGCGAGCAATACCATGTGATTGATCATGCAACCGGCCAACCCACAGGCGAGACGCGCTCGATGCGCACAGAAGCAGCACGCATCGCACGTGGGCCCGTAGCTTCCGTGGGAGCTTTGGACGCGGCGACATTTGACGCGGTGATCCTGCCAGGAGGATTTGGCGCCGCGAAAAACATCAGCACCTTTGCAATTGATGGTGAGGATGCAAAAGTGCATGCGGACGTGGAGAGCTTTTTGATCGCCGCGCATGCCGAAGGCAAGCCGCTCGGGTTTTTGTGCATCTCGCCAGCAATCGCGGCGCAGCTTTTCGGTCCCAAACATGTGCAATTCACCATCGGCACGGACACCGAAATGGCTGAGACTTTGCAACACTGGGGCGGGAAGCACTCCAGCTGCCCGGTGGATGACATCGTGGTGGACCACAATTTGAAAATCGTCTCCAGCCCCGCTTACATGCTTGCTGAGCGGATCGGGGATGCAAACATCGGCATTCGTAAGCTCGTCCAAGCGGTATTAGAACTCTGCGAGGATTGAGAGCGGGTTAGTTTCCGATCCTGCTTGCATATCCGGCTGATCATGGAAGTCTTTGCATCTTATGGCAAAAGACCCCTATTCATTCGACGAAGCGCTCGGCAATCTGGATTGGAATGAGATCCAACGTTACCGGGGATTGATCCTTGGCATCCCGGTTTTCCTGGTAATTCTCGCAGCGCTTTACACCAGCTACTACACCGTGCAACCCGAGGAGCAGGCCGTAGTTAAACGATTTGGCAAGGTGATCGGTATCAAAGAGCCAGGGCTGCATTTTAAATTTCCGTTCGGTATCGACACAGCCACCGCAGTTCCCACGCAGCGCATTCTGAAAGAAGAATTCGGTTTCCGATCCGTCGGAATCGGCGACCGCACCGAATACCAGAAGGATAACACCCACCGCGGGGAATCGCTCATGCTCACGGGCGACCTCAAGGTCATCGACGTCGAATGGGTCGTGCAATACCGGATCTCCGACCCAAACAAATTTCTGCACATGTCACGGAATCCGCCCCAGACCTTGCGCGATATCTCCGAAGCCGTCATGCGCCGCATCGTCGGTAACAGCCTTGGGAGTGACGTGTTGACTGAGAAACGTGTGCAGGTCTCCACCTCTGCACGCATCGAACTTCAGGAAATCCTCGACAGCTTCGATGTGGGTGTGGCTATCACAACGATTGAGCTTCAGGACGTCACCCCGCCTGAGCTGGTGAAACCGGCATTCAACGAGGTCAACCAATCCGAGCAGGATCGTGAGACACTGATCAATGAAGCCGAGAAGCGGCGGAATCAGGTCATCCCGCGCGCCGAAGGACAGGCCAAGCAGGTGATCGCCGAAGCGGAGGGCTATGCTGCAGAGCGCGTGAATGGTGCCCGTGGCGAAACTGAGCGTTTCACCGCGATCCTCACGGAGTACCGCAATGCGCCCGAAGTGACCCGCAAGCGCATGTATCTGGAAATGATCGACAAAGTGCTGCCCAACGCAGGCAAAATATATGTCATGGAGGAAAACGGCACACCTCCGTTGCCGGTGCTTAATCTGGACAGCGCACCAACAACGCCGCGTCGCAATGCTCCCGCAGCATCCACGCAACCCGCCAATTAATTAAAATCCATTTCTTTATTATGAAACCTCCTGTTCTCATTATCTCCGCAGTGGTTGCTATTCTGGTAATCGCTGTTCTTCGCTCCGCGCTTTTCACGATCGACGAGGCGGAGCAAGCTATCGTTCTTCAATTTGGCGCACCTGTGGGTGAGCCGATCACTGAACCCGGTCTTCACTTCAAAATACCTTTCATCCAGGAACTCCGCCGTTTTGATAAACGTCTGCTCTCCTGGGATGGTGACCCCAATCAGATCCCCACCCGCGGTGAACAATTTATTTCCGTGGATACAACCGCCCGCTGGCGCATCGTGGATCCGCTCCGTTTCATGCAGAGTGTGCAAAATGAGAGAGGCGCAACGCT
>JBGTCP010000349.1:0-26873 GCA_041748815.1 Chthoniobacterales bacterium | reverse complement strand
CGCAAACGTCGACTTACCGCTAGCAATTCCTCCGGTGATTCCGATGCGTGCCATATAAAATCGTCTGATTCATTTAAAAAAAGAACCCGTCTGAAGCGATGAGCTGCAGACGGGTGAACTTTTTTAAGCTGCTGAAGGATTATTTACTCTTGCTGTAGACCGGCATTTCAGGAGGCGCTGTGAAGAAGCTGTCTTCTGTGATGGTGGTCTCGACGATTTCCTCACCGTCGTCCTGCATGGCGATTGGTTGACCAGCGGGGTCGATCAAGCGGGCTGTCACAAAAATGATGAGGTTGCGCTTGAGGTGCTGATCCACAGTCGAGCGGAATGCACGTCCGATGAAGGGTATATCTCCAAGAATTGGCACTTTGTCATCCACTTTCTGGATGTCCTCCCGCATCAGTCCGCCGAGTGAGACCGTCTGGCCGTCCCAGATATTCACTGTTGTCTCGATACGACGGGTGCTGAAGATAGGCTGGTTGATGATGTTTGGAGTAATCACGATTGGCTCCGCAGCACCCACAGAGAGTCCGCTCAGGTTCACTGGCGGTGGACTAATAGTCGAGATTGGGCTGCCGTAATTTACGAAACCTTCAAACTCGGTGACCTCAGGATTGAGGCGAAGGTTTATGGTGTAACCATCGGAACCCACTTGGGGAGTCACCCGAAGAGAAACACCCGTAGGGCGCATGGTGAAGTCACGCGGATTGGCTGGTGTGACAGGGAACACCGGAGGAGCAGCCTGCCCACCGGTTAAGCCGGTGCCAGTTGTGGTGATGCTGCCAAAGTCCTGTGGGATCTGTGGTGGATCGTACTCCTGAGGGTAGATGAACTCACGAATTACTTCAATAGTAGCTTCAAAGTCGCTTTGCGTGGTAACTTTAGGTGCCGAAAGGAGATCGACTCCTTTACGCTGGTTGAGCGCACGGATCACAACCTGGAACTGGGGATCGGTAAAGATACCAGAGAGGCCGAAAATGCCGGGTGCGGAAGTCGTGACTCCCGAAGTAGCGAACAGCAAGGCATCCACCGCATTGGCAGTCACTGCGCGTTGACCGCTACGATTGCCGGCAGTGAGGGGAAACTGCCCGACTGGTGTAGCCGAACCCGGCGGAACAAACGGGAAGTCCTGAGGATTCGGCGCAAGGGATGTGCCGGGTGTTCCACCTCCTCCGAACACTCTGTCGGAGCCGGGGATGTTGAACTGACCAAGCAACCAATCGAAACCAAGTTCCTGGAGATTGTTTTGAGTGATTTCAACAAACTTGGACTCAATTTCCACCTGGACCGGGACTTCGGCGGTCGAAGTATCGACCAACACATCGATCAAATCGATATTTTCCTGCGTATTGCGCACCACCAACTGGCTTGAGCCGGGCAGGAACTGGGCAATTGCGTCAGGCGGAAATGAAACGCCATTGGCTTCGAGAAACTCCTTTGCCGTTAGACGACCACCAGCGGTGCCGCCACCAGTAGGTGCTGCGCCAAGTCCACCCAAACCACTACCACTGCCGCCGGAATCTGCGCCGGCACCGCGGCTGATAAAGCCAGGTGGCACGCGGTAGGTTTTTGTAACTAAAACGTCTGTGGGCTCGGAAAGAGGAACAATCGCGACTGCGAACGGCTCTACTTTCACTTTCAACTGAGCCAATTGAGCCACGTAACGAAGCGCCTCGGCAAGCGGAACATTTGAAAGATTCAATGTGATCCGGGTATCAGCAGATCCACCGGCAGCAGAGCCAGTTGGAGCTGAGAGGCCAAAATCGTCTGTGGCCGGGACTACAGGGGCAGCCCCGCTACCTTCCAGCTTAAGAACAATGTTGACACCCCGGCTGGTCGCGTCCTGTTCAGTGGTATCGAGTTCGACGCTCTTTTGTTTGAGGAATTCAATGGCCTCACGCACGGTTGCATCGCGGAAGTTGATGGAAGGAATGACGATTTGATTCAGCTTGCGATTAATGCGGGCCGTCGTGTCGGTCGAGATCGGGAGCTGAGAGATGGGATCTCCGGTGCGGACGCCGTACGGCTGAACAGGGGATTCCCATGCTTTCGCCACCTCCCAGATGCGGCGGGAGCGCATTTCGTTGTAGGCCTCTTCAGCGTATTCGATGCGCTGGTTGTTGACCATTTCCTGAAGACGACGTGCAGCAACGTTATAGGGATCGATGTTAAGAACCTGATCTGCGCGTTTCATCGCGAGTTCCCAGCGGGCGGAATCGTAGAAGCCCTGGCCTTCAACGAGCAATTGCTTGACTTCTTCCACACTGGAAACAAATCCGGGAGTAATGGTTTGGTTGAAGTAAGCGGGATCGTCAAGTTTAGCTTTCAGCGAAACTGCAGGCGCGTAACCGGGATTGTAACCTTCGGCCAACACCATGTCAGAAAGAATTCTTGCATCCTCGTAGCGACCTTCGCGTACGCGCTGCTCAGCGAGTTTCACGGTCGCAGTTGAAAAACGGTCCCTGGCGATGTCTCGAATGTGGTTGGTTGCCACGGAATCCGGTAGAAAGTCGTAAGCGCTTTTGTATTCCTTAATAGCACCTTCATAATCCTCTTCTGCCATTAGAACATCGCCGGCGCGAATAGCAGCGTCTGCTGTATCCGCAAGGCCTTGGCGACGGGTGATTTCACGCTCTGCAACACTCGAGAGCTGTCCATCAACGGACTGTGCGTGGACCGCAGGCCCAACGGGAATAAAGGTGATAGAAAATGTGACAGCTGGAAGAAGTAGTAGGGAGGTTATTTTTCTCATGTGAGTGGATTTAGGTAAGGTAGGAGTAAAAGAAGGAAGAGTGAAAGCAAAAAATGAATCGAAATTTAAGGATTTTTACAGGTGTCAATCCGCAGGGGCTGTCTCGAGCGTGGGGATCTTGATATCCTCGGTGGTGCCCTGCACTCTGATCACAGCGCCGGAGGCATCTACAGATTCCAAACTGAACATGGTTTGAGTATCGGGTTCCAAAGTGAAAGTTTGATCCTTTTTGACCTTCAGTGACGAGTTGTTCCAAAGGTAACGGAATACTGCAAACGAGTCGGGGGAGTCGGCTTCTTTATCAAGTGCCATAACGAGCTTTTCCCCTGTGTCAACATTGACAATGGTCAATTCGGAGACATCCTCTGTAGCACCGGTCGCATCGTTTTTACGAAACTTTTCTTCAAAGCTTTCCACGCGGAACCGGGTGCCTACGATATCCTCACCCACCCTGCGGAATTGTGACGGTTGGTTGAGGTCAAGAGTATTGATCTGATAGGTATCGCCGGTGTAAGCAGTAAATTTGAGGCGGAAAGGAATTGTCTCAAACGCTTCCAACCGGAGTTTTGAATAATATGGAGGATGACTTTCCGGGTCATTCGGATCCGTGCTGCCGCGCCATTCATCGAAGTTTGAGAACCCGTCGCCGTCGGTATCAACCCGCATGATTCCCGGGTCGAGAATATCCAGCTCGTTATCCAGGAACCAGCTGTTGGGAATGGGAGGGTGGATAGGAAGTGCATCTTCATCCACCGGGTTTACCGGGACGCCATTCATTATAATATAAGGAGTGGAATTAAACACCGCTCCGCGCTTATCCCACAGACGGGGTTCATTGAGAGCCGAAGCGGATGCCTGAATGATCGAGAGGTCCAGCGGCTCCACAGAATCGCCTTCCGGCGCACCGGACCGGATCGTGGTGAATGCCTCCTCGAAGTCCTGAGCTTTCAGAAAGATCAGTGCTGCTGTGGCAAAAAGTCCCACAGCGGCCAGACCCAATAAAATTTTCTCAAAATGTTTTTGAATCACGTGGATAGAGTAAGTGGTTATTCGGTGCTTTCTGCGTCTTCAGCGGAAGCGGGGGTTGGGAAATCGAGAAGATCAAGTGTCATGGTGACATCCAGTTTTTCCATACCTACAATGAATTCAAGTCTCTCAGCGGCTTCAGCAGCGGGTTCCTCTCCGCTCTCAGTCCCGAACAAGTCTTCGGGGTTTGCGCTTGGGTCCCCACTCGCACCGCCTGTCGCTGCGGCAACCCGGGATGGGCCTGTTTGTTGTTCGTTCGCGACCCGCAAGCTCCGCAAGACGAGTAATTGTTCGGCCGAGCTAAAAGTGTTGATGATCCCTCGCAGCCCGCCTGGTTCGACGCGGAACGCGAATTCAATCGGGTAGCGAAATACCGGCGTGTCTGCTGGCTCGGGAGTATTGAGTTCCTGAGGCAGCGCGGTGCGGTTGATCGCGGTGAGTTGAGTCATCCGGTTTTCACGCATGACCTGCAGGCAGAAGTTGATCGCGCTGAGCTGACGGTCGAGATAAGGAGCTGCCTCGGCGCTGGGAAGCGTGTCCTGATATTGATTGAATCCCATATAAAATCCCTCCGGCAGGGCAATGCCTGCTGCCGCGGAAGCTGAGACCACCTCACTCACCACCGAGCGCAAGCGGTCCTGAAATGCATTGGGGGAAATTTCCTCCACGGGCATGACTTTCGCTGCAAGCTCTGCTTTGAGGCTGGTTGCTGCTGCTTCCAGGTCTTTTTTCTGCTGGTTAAGCAATTCCAGATTACCGGCATTGGGATGGGGCCGGAGGCTTTGCAGCTGGTTCATCTCAGCGGATGACTGGTCATAGCTGGCGGAGATTTCGCTAAATTTGCCAACTGCAAGAAAGAGCATCACCAATAACGCGAGAATGATGGCAGCCAACACTCCGAGCGAGGATGCAAATACTGTATTGTCTTTTACCCAGTTCATTGATTTTCGATGGAGGGAGAGATTCCGACTTGGATCTCGTATTCATAGGCCCATTCGGTTTGCGTCGGTGTCGACCGCCTTGTCACACTTGGCTGATCCAGCGCGGCAGCCTCGCCGAGGGCAGCCACAAACTGATCGACCACGGTCGCTTGGCGTGGATTGTCAAGATAAAGGCCTTGGATCCGAAGCTGCCGGGAGGCTGCAACTTCCTGAGCCGCTGGGGCAGCCGTCGTGGCAGGAGTGGCAGGAGTGGCAGGCGTGGCAGGCGCAACGCCAAGCATCTCCAATGTGGTGATCCAGATGTATTGAGGCGGGAGTTTTGAATGGATCTCCTCGATGATCGAAGCCCAGAAATGACGCTCTGTGGAGATTTGCAAAAACGGCAGGTTTTGCTCCCGCACGGCGGTCATTTCATCGCGGACGCTGCGCAACTGCCCTTCGAAGGAGCGCAACTCGGCCACCTTGGCGTCGACACTCGCAAGGGCGGTGGATTTGATCGCTGCCGCCTGGTTAAAATAGAACAACCACCCGCCAATGATGAGTGCAAAGCAGGCGGCGGCAAATAAAATGGCGGGTTTTTTCCGGTCCAGCCGCTGGCGCTCTGCGACCGCTGGCGGGACCAGATTAAGCTCCATCGGGCATTCGTTATTGCTCCGAAGAGCCAAACCAACATTCTCCCCAAGGGTGTGAGCCACTTTGGCAATTTCCGTCACATTAACGTTACTGGTGACGGCGACGTTACGTAACGGATTGAAGTATTCAATGGGAATTTGCAGCTTCTCATTGAAGAACTCACGCATGTAGGGGAGATTGCAACTTCCCCCGGCGAGGAAGACACGCACTGGCGCACTGCCTTGTTGCTGCGAGCGGTAAAACGCGATCGACCGGTTGATCTCCGCGTGGAGGCGGGTCATCGTATTCCGGGCAATTTTACTAAGTTTGGCGATATCCGCATCTACTGGATCGGCATAAGCTCCACCAAGTCCGACAAAACCTTCCTTCAGCTTGAACGCTTCCGCCTGAGCGGGAGAGATGTCGAGTTCCTTAGAGATCGCTGCGGTGATCGTGGATCCGCCAATGGGGATACTGCGGCTGAAAACTTTGTTTGGCTCACTAAAGAGCAGGTTGGTGGTGCGACCTCCGATATCGACGATCAAAGTGCACCCGCCAAGTTCGCCGTAATTGAAGCGGAAGGCATTGTAGAGTGCCATCGGGGCCACATCAACCACTTGCGGACGGAACTTGCTGGATTGAACCGCTCCGTTGATCTCCTCCAGCAGATCCGACTTGATCGCAACCAAGGCGACTTCGACCTTGTCAGTCTCGTCGGTCTCCACGAGTTGATAATCCCAGACCACTTCATTGATCGGGAAAGGCACGTTTTGTTGTGCCTCAAACTGGATGATCTGCTCAACTTTTTCTTCCTCAACAGCAGGCAACTTGACGAAGCGCGTGAAAACCGACTGGGCGCTGATCGAATAATTGACATTCCCGCCGGCTTTCAGTCCGATACCCTCGGCACATTCCATCAGCGCCACCTGCACACTCATTGCGCGCGCTGAGTCGGATTGCGCTTCGATGGGGATATGCGCGGAATGGTAACTGTCCAGCAGTATGCTGCCATCCGAGGATGTGCGAAAACCTGCGATGGTCACGGATTGCGATCCGATATTGAGTGTTACAACCTTATTGGGAGCAGCCATGTGGTCTCTATGAAGGGGGTTTGGTGGATCGAGTGCTCAGCGGGCTGCAGGCTTAAGCTCCTCGTAGCGCTCCCAAACCAGAGGAGCAAATGGGGTTTGTGATTTGTTAACAAGAATGCCATCGACGTTGGGACGGGTCGTCCACCACTGGCCCGCCGGAGCACCACGGGTGCTGGACTCAGTGAGAAGCTGACCATTAAAGAGAATTTGGACTCCCACGGGATTCATCTGGCTGATGTTGAAAGTGGTGCCGTCCAGCAATTTTGCCAGTGAGTTCGGCGACACATACATCACGGAAAATTTCTCGCGGCCTTTGGCAACATTCACGTGAGTCACTTCACCAACGAGGATTTTGTCGGAGTCCTTGGCATACACGTAATACCGGAAGACCAGATCGCCTTCCACAAAGTTGGTCTGGATGTCCACATCAAATGAAACTTCGATCTCGAGCCAGTCCGAAGAGCGCGGGGAGCGTTTGGTGTAGCCGGAAACGGAAAAATCCGGAGTCGTCACGGTGCTCACTGTAATATCTCGAATTCGAATTTCTTCGCGCTGGGCATCTGCGGTTTGTGGAGTCGCCAGCAAGCCTGTGAGGAGCAAGCAAAGTCCTGAGAACCAAATTCGTGAGGGGGTAGTAACTTTCATGGGATTAATGTGTAATTGGGTGCGCTGGTGGTCGGGAAACAACTCGTGCAAGCCATGGAGTATTAAGAAACAGGATTTTTTTCAAGAAATCAAAGCCTAAAAATTTCATTCCGTCATATCTGACCCCGGAAAAAATCAATGGTGCGGACAATTCCATCCTCAAACTCGACCTTCGGCTCCCATCCGAGCTTCTCGCGGGCCTGCGTAATATCCGGTCTGCGGACCTTGGGATCATCTTCGGGGAGAGGCCGGAAATCGATGGTCGAGCCGGAACCGGTGATCTTGAGAATCTCTTCTGCAAATTGAAGAATGGTCATTTCCGCGGGGTTGCCAACGTTTACGGGAGTGTGCAAATCGCTCATCGCGAGGCGGAAGATCCCGTCAATCAAATCGCTCACGAAACAAAAACTTCTGGTCTGACTGCCGTCACCAAAGATGGTGAGTGACTCGCCGCGCAGCGCCTGTCCGATGAATGCAGGGACGACCCGCCCGTCATTCAAACGCATGCGGGGACCATAGGTATTGAAGATGCGCACAATCTTGGTATCGACCCCGTGAGCCCGATGGTAAGCCATGGTGATCGCCTCAGCAAAACGCTTGGCTTCATCATAAACACCCCTCGGCCCGATGGGATTCACATTGCCCCAGTAGTCTTCTTTCTGCGGATGAATGAGCGGATCGCCATATACTTCCGATGTGGATGCGAGCAGGAATTTTGCGCCTTTTGCTTTCGCAAGGCCGAGTGCGTTATGGGTACCCAGCGAGCCTACCTTCAGAGTCGGGATCGGATGCTCAAGGTAATCAATCGGGCTTGCCGGTGACGCAAAATGGAAAACGAAATCAATCTTCTGTGGCAGGAATAAATACTGCGTCACATTTTGCTCGATGAAGAGGTAGTCTGGATTTCCCGCTAGGTGCTCGATGTTGGCAACGTTGCCTGTGAGGAAATTATCCAGTGCGATCACCCGGTGTCCTTCGGCCAAGAGGCGGTCGGAAAGATGGGAGGCAAGGAAACCGGCACCCCCGGTGACCATGGAAGTGGGCTTATTTTGGGCAGAAAGAATGTTCATAAAGTCGGCAAAGCAGATAGAGAAACCGATGGATATTGTCGAGGAAAGAAATGCAGCAGCAGATTTTCAGCCGGAACAGATCTCCTGTCACGCGCCGGACCAGCGACAAATGACATAGGCGGAGTAGATCAAAAACAGAGCTGCGCCTTCCCAGCGTTTGAGCTCAAAGCCAGTGATCATCAGCGGCAGCAGCACCAGCGTGCTGCCGATTAGAAATCCGATATCCAGCCACGAGATACCCGGGACATCATAAGGATGTATCGCCGCGCTGATCCCCAACACGGCAAGCATGTTGTACAAACTTGAGCCCACAAGATTCCCAATCGCCATGTCCCCTTGCTGTTTCATTGCCCCGACAACCGACGTTGCAAGCTCCGGCAAACTGGTACCTGCAGCCACGATTGTAAGCCCGATGAACACCTCACTGACGCCAAACTCTCTGGCCAACGAGATGGCTCCATCCACAAGCAATTTAGATCCAAAAACCAACAGGGCGAGGCCGCCAATGATTAAAAGAAGCATTTTCCATGAAGCCATCGGGTCCTTAGGCAAATCTCCTGAAAGCTCCGCCAGCATTTCCTCATTCGACAGCTGACGGGACTTCCAATAACAAAATCCCGTGTAAGCCAGGATTCCCGCCGTGAATCCAATGCCCTCCCAGCGCGTGATGGACCCCTTGATCAGCACTGGCACCACCAGCAGCGTTGCCACGATCAGGACTGGAACATCCACGCGGACGAGTTGCCGGTGAATCTTCACCGGGCAAATCATCACTGCAATTCCAAGAATGAAAGCCTGATTAAAAAGATTCGAGCCGATGACATTACCCGCCGCGATTCCCCCCTGCCCTTGCAGGGCCGCGTCCACACTCACAAACAACTCAGGAGCACTGGTGCCAAATGCCACGATAGTCAGCCCCACGATCAAGGGGCTCATTCCAAACCTCAACCCTGCTGCGGCACCTCCCGCAACGAGATATTCGGCTCCGAAGTAAAGAAGCACGCAGCCCAGGCAAACAAAAAGTAGATCCAACATCATGGGAAAACATCATCCGCCGCATCTGACTCATGGCAACCGTTTTCCTTCCCCGGGTTTGACAGAATCATCGGCTCCGCACGATTCTCCTTGAAAACCCACAACAACATAGAGAGTGTGTGCTTATCTGGAAGGGTGGCTGAGTCCGGTTTAAGGCACTCGACTCGAAATCGAACGAGGGGTTAAACTCTCCGCGGGTTCGAATCCCGCCCCTTCCGCCATCCGCGTAGCGCATGATTCTATCCGCCGCAGGCGGACCCGGGATGAGGAACGCAGTTCGAGCGCAAGATTTGCGTCAGCAAAGAAACTCTTTCTCGCGGCGTAGCCGCACTCCAGCACAGATGCGCCCTGCGCATCAATCCCGCCCCTTCCGCCATGCGCGTAGCGCATGATTCTATCCGCCGCAGGCGGACCCGGGATGAAGAACGCAGTTCGAGCGCAAGCTTTGCGTCAGCAAAGAAACTCTTTCTCGCGGCGTAGCCGCACTCCAGCACAGATGCGCCCTGCGCATCGCCCTTTCGACTTGAAAACACGATCACCCGGATTGCAAAGACCCTCGCTCCCTGCGGCTCCAAGTGAGGAGAGAATGTATAACGCAGTTTTATTTGTTGGCTAAAACTCCTCCACTCCGAATAGTGTTTTCGAGAATTTCGCACCCCGACGCACCAGACTCCGTGGATGGCTCATGATCCGCTTCGGGACGCGTTGGACGTTCAAGAATTTACCTTGATATGGTATTCAGTTCTCACCTTTTCATCTTCTATTTCCTGCCCTGTGCACTGGTGTTGTACTATTTGATGCCGCGCCGGGCACAGCACTTGATGCTGACGTTGATCAGCTATTTTTTCTACGGGTGGGCCAATCCGCTTTTCACGGTGCTGATGATGGTTTCGACCCTCATTGATTATCTCGCCGGTCTTGTTCAGGCGTACAACGGGTTTCGGTGGAAGGGTCCCATCGATGTGCTCGATAAAAAAGCTCCGCGCAGCCGACTCCAGTTTGTCGCGCTGGTCACCTCGGTCGTCTCCAACCTCTCGCTGCTGGGCTTCTTCAAATACTTCAACTTCGGTGTTGAGAACTACAATCAGATCCTCATGGCGCTGGGCATGGGGGATCTGGGATTGGATAGCGTCATGCGGGTCACACTGCCCCTGGGCATTTCATTCTACACGTTTCAATCGATGAGTTACGCCATCGATGTTTACCGTGGCGATGCCAAGCCGATGCGCAACTTCATCGACTTTGCCTGCTTTGTCTCAATGTTCCCGCAACTGGTGGCAGGCCCGATCATTCGATTTTCCGAAGTGGCCGATCAATTGGAAAAACGTTCGCACACGCTGGTGAAATTTTCACGCGGTGTGACATTTCTTTCCGTGGGGCTGGCAAAAAAAATCCTGCTTGCCAATCCAGCAGGCAAGGTCGCAGACATGGCATTTGATGCGGGCTCGGTCGGATTCTGGGACGCGTGGGTCGGAGTGTTTGCATATTCATTCCAGATCTATTTCGACTTCAGTGCCTACTCCGACATGGCAATTGGACTGGGGCTGATGTTGGGATTTGTTTTCGCGAAAAATTTTGATTCGCCATATAAATCGCCATCCATCACTGAGTTCTGGAGGCGCTGGCACATTTCGCTCTCCACCTTTTTGCGCGATTACCTCTACATCCCACTGGGCGGAAACCGGCTGGGGCACGCGAGGACCTACATCAACCTGATGCTGGTGATGTTGCTTGGTGGCTTCTGGCATGGCGCTTCATGGAACTTTGTCATCTGGGGATTCATTCACGGCGGCATGCTGGCGTTCGAGCGGGCGCAGGGAAAAAACAGCGCGTATGCTCATATGCCGCACGTCATCCAAGTTGCGGTGACTTTCATCATTGTGATGTTTTCGTGGGTCTTCTTTCGTGCAAAGGACCTGCCATCCGCGCTGTCCTATTGCGGCAGCATGATTGGTCTGAGCGATCCCCAGGCCGGAGCAGACCTCATCGCGGGAGTAATCTATCAGCCCTACTACGTCGTCAGCCTGCTGGTGGCCAGTTTCATTGTCTGGTTCTGCCCGCAAACATGGGATTGGACGCGAACTATTACATGGCCAAAAGTGGTCTGCGTGATTGTGTTATTCCTGATTTCGCTCCTGGTCATGACCACTCAAGCATTCAACCCCTTCATTTACTTTATTTTCTGAGCTATGAGCCAATCACCTGTTGAGCATTTGGACCGGGAAGAAATCGCGAAGCGTGAGATTGGGCGCACTGAAATCTCACGCGGAATGTGCCTGATGCTTACAGGCCTTTTCCTCACGGTCATCACGATTGTTCCTCTGGTGCAGCAGACCAAAGAATGGCTGAGTTCACCGAAAGAATGGCCGCAAGCCCTCTCAATATTTGGCGCGGTGCCTCAAGCCTACAACGCATTTATTGAATCGGAGGAAACCGGGCTGCAGAGTCGGATTTTCTCCGCGAACGGCGTGGTGCTCCGTGCCATCGGTTCCTACGAAACAGAATTGGAGGATCGATCTTTTCTGGCAGAATATTTTATTCCGCGCATGCAGGCGGTGACGTTGCGATGGGCGGGCCTGGGGAACGAGCAAGCTTACCCCGGCCGGGATGGATGGTTGTTCTACCGGCCCGACGTGGATTATTTGACCGGACCCGCTTTCTTAAATCCCGCATTTCAAAAACGCCGGGCTCTGAGCGGTGATGCCAGTGTGGGATCAGCCGTGCAGCCCGATCCAGTCCTTGCGATCACTGATTTTAAAAAGCAACTGGAGGCACGCAACATCCATCTCGTTCTCATGCCTGTGCCTGTGAAAGGTGTGGTCGAGCCGGAGCGATTCAGCGGGCGTTATGATTCTGGATCGCGCGCTGCTGTCCAGAATCCGTCATACGACGATTTTTTAAATCGAATACAGGAAGCCGGCGTGGAGGTCGTGGACGTGACCGATGCGCTCATTCAAAACAAAGAAAAAACCGGGCGGTCGCAGTTCCTGAAAACCGACACGCACTGGACACCGGAAGGCATGGAACTGGCTGCCGCGTTACTCGCAGAGAAGATCAAATCGCTCAATGGCATCACCCCGGAACCTGCATCGGAGCTGGTTCGCGGACAAGAAACGGTCGCAGGCAAAGGAGATATCGCAGCCATGCTCAAGCTTCCTGCGGACAACATGCTTTATCCCGCACAGACCGTGCAGATCCAACCTGTGAAACAGGATGATGGCTCCCCGTGGCAAGCCGATCCTGCGGCCGAGGTTCTCGTTTTAGGTGACAGTTTTGCCAATTTGTATTCCCTCGACGCCATGGGTTGGGGAGCAGCATCCGGGTTTGTCGAGCAACTGAGTTTCCTATTGCAGCAACCAGTGGACGCCATCCTGCGCAACGATGCCGGAGCGTATGCCACACGAGAGCTTTTGAGCACTCAGCTTGCTCAAGGCCGGGACCGCCTGGCAGGCAAAAAAGTTGTGGTTTGGGAATTTGCCATGCGGGAATTGGCAGCTGGAGATTGGAAAATATTTCCACTTCCGGAGGTGACAGAAAATATTGCCGCCCCAACTGAAGCTGGTGCATTTTTTGCTCCTGATGCCGGTCAGGTCGTTGAGGTGGAAGCAACCGTTCAAGCCCGCTCTAGCGTGCCACGGCCCGGCACCGTGCCTTACAAAGATCAGATCTTCGCAGTGCATCTATCACAGATCGAAGGTGAAAATATCCAGGCACACTCTCAAGCCATGGTTTATCTATTTGGAATGACCGACAATACTCTGAGTCCTGCCGCCGATTGGCGGGTTGGCGACCGGGTGAAGCTCAGGCTTCAATCCTGGGATAATGTGGCCTCAGAATACGAACGCTTTAACCGCAGCGAACTGGAAGATCCGGACCTGCAACTCGAACTGCCCGCATGGGGCGAACCTATCCAATAATTTTATGACAAAAAAACTCACTCTACTCATGATGTGCGTCGGAAGCAGCCTCCTGGCTGATCCAGGCGCTGCCCTACGCGAAACCGCTGCCACAAAATCCGCTGAGACCCCCGTGGTTCAAGGAGCCGGACCCTGGTTGTATCTGCCCGCTGAACTCACGCATGTCGCCGCTGGTAAATTCTGGGGTGAGGCCGCCGCCAAGGTCAGCAAGGCCACAAAGCCGGATAACGCCGACCCGCTGCCCGCGATTCTAGATTTCAAAACTCAGCTGGACCAAGCCGGGATCGAACTCATTCTGGTTCCCATTCCTGCCAAAGCGTTCGTTTATCCCGAACCCTTGATAGGTGAGGAGCCCGCCGAATCCGCGCCGGAACGAATGGACGTTTTTCATCAGGAGTTTTTCGATGAGCTTCGCAAAAATGAAGTGACGGTGCTCGACTTGCTGCCGGCCCTTCTGGCTCAACGCAACACGGACCAGATGTTCTGCAAAACAGACACGCACTGGTCGGGCATGGCAACCGTTCTTGCTGCTGAGAAAATTGCCGCGCTGTTGAATGACAAAGAATGGCTGAAACCCGCTCAATCCCTCAAAACAAAGACCGAAGCGCAGGAATTGGAAATAAAAGGTGACCTGGCACGCATGCAAAATGATTCCGATCCTGCAAACGAAACACTTAAACTCCGCTTTGTGACCGATGCGGCTGGCGCAGCCATCAAGCCCGATCAGGCCAGCCCGGTGGTGCTGCTGGGTGACAGCCATACGTTGGTCTTTCATTCGGGAGGAGACATGCTGGCGAGCGGTGCGGGTCTGGCTGACCAGTTGGCACACGAACTTAAACTGCCCGTCGATCTCATCGGCGTGCGCGGCTCCGGGGCCACACCTGCCCGCATCAATCTCATGCGACGGGTGCGAGCCGACGAAAATTATCTGAAGGGCAAAAAAGTCGTCATCTGGTGCTTCACAACCCGGGAGTTCACCGAAGCCACGGGATGGAGCCAAGTGCCCGTTGAGGCAGCCAGGTAATGTTCGCATAAGCCTTAACTTCACCGAAAATGTCGGACGGAGTATATAATAAGGGAACAAATCATCAGCGTGTGAATTATATGATCCGATCAGCAGCTAAGCCGTAATTGTTATAAGCTGAGGGCGTCACACTTAGGGGGAAACCTCCATAGGGCTTATGAACGGATCGCGCTCTTAACTTATGCGTGTGCCGCTCCAACATCGATGGGATTGGCCAATTCACGAAGCGACATCTCACCCTTCATCGGCGCATGTTTGCTCGCAAAGATGAGCGGATGAAAATTATTAAATTTGGAGTGGTTACAAAATTGTCGCTAATTTGACCTCGACAGGCAGCTCTTAAGGTATTGATACTGAGGCCATTGATATTTTTTTCAATATCTTACCGCAGTTGGCATGAAAATAAAGCTTGAATTTTTCTTAAAACTTGAATTAAGTGGATCCTGCAGAGGGTAATACAGGGCAACGAACAACCAATAGTAGAAAAAACCATGAGCAATCTAACACTTAAAGCATTAACAATATTCGCGGCATCAGTCTGTTTCACGACTGCGGCATATTCACAGGCACCGCTAAAAATTAATAGCTTCCTGGATGAGGGAGTTACTCCACTCGTGGCGTCTCAGGATCAGCTCAAAAAAGCTGTTTATGGTGTCATGGCAGCCGATCTGGAATTCGCCCCATCGGCTATCGCTGAAACCGTGAGTGGCATCCCCAGTGATCGCACCCGTATCGACACAATCCTGACGGCTTCGGTAGCGTATCTCAAAGAGCAAGCCATTCAGGCCACAGCACTGGATACAACGATCACAGATGAAAATGGTGAGCAGCTTCCTCCCATCGCTTCCGGTCCGTCGGTAGCATACGATTGCACTAAAGTTCTGGAAATCTGGTCGTTAGCAGTCGCTGCCGCCCCGGACATGGACCAATTTATCATTGAGGTGGGAATGCGGGAAGCGCCTGAGTGCTTTCAAGGCGCACTCTCCGAAGCCATCACAGAGACGGGCAGCATCACCCGTCAATTTAACCTGATGAGCATCGGTCTGAATGGCGCACCATCAGAAAGCAACACCGGGTCGCCAGATGAACCGAACGGACCCGGACCTGTATCACCATCGAACTGACCACGGGGTCATCAAAAAAGATTTATCCACTAAAACACTATCAGCGGTGCGATTCACTTCCGACTGGTAGTTTTATTGGATGAAAAGAGAATGACATGCCCATGTCGGAGGGTCCGGAACGTGGGATGATTCGTGTCAGTTGTAAAATAACCAAAGAGGGGGAATTATTTTGAAAACCTACCACACCAAAACACAATTAAACGCATTGCTAGGCCTGGCCCTCCTCAGCGCCTGTGCAATCGGAGGAGTCACATCAGCCGCGGCTCAGGATTCCGCCACTGAAAGTGAATCCGCGGTCACACTCGAAGCCGTGGAAGCCGCAGAGCCTCGCGAGACCCACGGCTCCTCAGATCCAGCTGCCCCTGAAGCAGACCACCTGCAGCTGAAACAGGAAATCAAAGAAGAACCGGAAGGTTTTTCGAACGATCAACCATTCACGGGTGTTGAGTATGGCGATCTGACGCCCCCCCTGCCCGGAGAGGATTACGAATATCTGGCGGCTGGTAGCGATGATGTTGAAATTATCTCGATCTCCAATTCTGAGGTCGGAGGGGACATGCCTTACGACGACAAGTCCATTAGCAGTTCAGCGGAGCTTTTCCAGACAGACGACGCGTCATTCACCGACGTGATGGAGGATCGCTGGAAGATTTCATTCGGGATCGAGCTCATCGGCTACTACGACGACAATCTTTTCCTGACGAACGAAAACCAAACTGAGGATTTCATCCTGGTCATCTCCCCGTTTGTCGCGGTCGGTCGTGGCGATGTCGTGCAGCGGGAGGATAATTTTTTCTCCTTCAGTTATCAGCCGGCATATCTCTATTTTTTCGATAACACGGACGAGAGCAACTTCGCCCATAACGCTCTGGGTGAGTTCATGATCGATACTGGCAAGACCCGGTTCAGCGGAGCGGTTGGTTACCAAAAACTGACGGGGTCGGACAATGAGGTGAGCGGTCGCGCTGAAAGGGATATCTATTACGCAAAGCTGGATGCCACTTTCAACCTCAGCTTGAAGTCCGCAATCGTGCTGGAGCACGAAACCATCATCACCGACTTCAAGGATCGCGAAGTGGATTCGGACGAATACATTTTTCGCGGATTTTACAATTACGGGGTCACTGAAAAACTCTCCGTGGGTGTGGGCGGCGTGTTCGGCTACCTGGATGTTCCGCAGTCAAATACGCAAACCTACCAACAGGCGCTCATTAATACCAAATACACCCCTTCCCCCAAACTTGCTTATACTTTCAGGGCCGGTGTTGAACTACGCCAGTATGAAGACGGGGATCGTGTGAGCCCGACGGCCACCTTCACCACCCAATGGAATCCATTCGTGAACACCATCGTGAATGCGGAGTTGTTTGTGCGTGAACGCAACTCCACGCTCTTCGAAGCGCAGAACTATTCCAACTACGGGGTCACGTTGGGACTCCGCCAGAAGTTGATGCAGCGGTTTGAATTTTCGCTGCTTGCAGGTTACCAGATTCTGGACTATCGGTCAGCTTTCACAGGAACTGAACTGATTCGCGAAGATGAATATTTTTTCACCAACGTTGCCCTGGCTTACCGGTTCCGAGAGTGGATTTCGGCTGAAGTTTTTTATCAATATCGCCAGAACACTTCGACCAGCCAGCCTCAAGAGTGGGAGAATAATCAATTCGGCCTCCGTCTCGCATTGGAATTCTGAGCTGATGTCTTCCTTTAAGTCCCATATCCTCCGCGTCACTTGGCGGAGTTTATTGTTGGTATGCCTGCTTGCATCTTTCGATCAGGTTGCCGCCCAACAGGCAGAACCAGTCCGCATTCCGCCTGCGAACTACTCCATTTCAGCCAACGACCTTCTGGAAGTAAGGGTTTTCCAGGAGGATGACCTCACCACAGTCGTGCGCGTGCCACAGGACGGTGTGATTTCATTCCCGCTGGTAGGACGCATAAAAGTCGGCGGGATGACCTTGAGCCAGGCCACCGAATCGATTCGTTCTCTCCTCGCAAAGGACTATCTGGTGAACCCGCAGGTGAATATTGCCATCACGGAATATGCGAAAAGGCGGTTCACGATCATTGGGCAGGTCCAGACTCCCGGCACCTTTGATTTTCCTGATGAAGAATCGATGGATCTGTTGGAGGCGGTTGGTACGGCGGGCGGATTCACCCGCATCGCAAATACATCCAAAATAACTCTGAAACGGACTGTTAATGGTAAAGACGTCGTGATGCGCTTGAATGCAAAATCTATGGCGAGGGACGGAAACTCCTCGCGATTCACTATCCTCCCGGGTGATGTAATCACAGTTCCTGAGAGCCTCTTTTAAATGGATCCACTTTACCAAAACAGCGAACCTGCACACAATCCAGACGATCAAAAATCCATTTTCCAAATGGCAGGTATTCTGCTTGAGAAAATCTGGATTTTTATCCTGATGATCCTCGTAGGAGTGGCAATGGCCTACTGGTATCTTCAGCAGGAAGAAACCCTGTATTCCTCCCGCGCGATTCTTCAACTCGAACAAAGAGAGCCCACTGCCATCGGCGGTGGGCAAACTCAGGACGGTGATTTGCGTGCAGCAGATTTGCTCAGGACCGTGGAGCAGAATTTAACCACGGATGATCTGTTTGGCCGCATCGTGGAAGCTAACGATCTCAAAAATGATCCCGGCTTTGTAGAGCACCTCGACGGCCGCAAACCTGGAAAACAGCGCCTGGTCCGGCAGGTCGCATCACGAGTGACGGTCAAAGCCAGACGCGGCACCCGTTTGATCGATGTCTGGGTGGATGACACCGATCCCGAGCGGGCTCAGCTTCTTGCAACCTCGCTGGTGGAGGAAGCCATTCGTCAGCAGTTTGAATTGCGGGCTGCGGGATCTGCGATGGCAAATGAGTTTCTGCAAAAGGAAGCCGCGCGCCTCAAACAGAACCTCGAAACTTCCGAAACCGCGTTGCAGGAATACAAGGAGTCAAATAACGCCGTATCTTTGGAGGAGCGACAGGACATCACCGTGGAAAAACTCCGCGAGATCAACATGAACGTCACCGAAGCCAAGGCGAACCGACTCCGCCTGGAAGCCGATCTGGCGCAGGTGAGTTCGATGGAGCGGGATGCCAGGGCACTCCTGAATGTACAAAGCATCGCCAACGCTCCTGAAGTCCTCGATGCCGCCAAAAAAATCACCGATCAGGAAGCCGTTATTGGCAACCTGCGCCAGCGTTATTTGCCGAAGCATCCTGCCTACGTGCAAGCCACAAGCCAGCTGGAGGAGCTTAACGAAGCCATGCGCCGCAGTGCTTTGGTCGCAGCCGATCGGCTCCAAAGTGAATACAACGCCGCACTTTCCTCCGAGCAACGGCTGGAACAGTCACTTCGCGATCAGGAACAAGTGGCACTGGATTTAAACAAGCTCTCCGTCCAATACAACGTGCTCTCCCGGCAGGTGGAGTCCGATCTGCAATTACACGAAGCGGTGATGAAGCGCCTTGGCGAGACCGAACTCGCGATGGGTTTCGGACAAAGCATTTTCCGCGTGGTGCAGTCCCCGGTAATCCCAGGTTCACCTTCATGGCCAAAAACCAATTTGATCTACATCCTCGGTGCATTTGCGGGAGGCATTGTTGGGGCGGGCCTCATTCTCGCGCTGACATTGTTTGACAGCTCTTTCCGCTCCATTGGTCAGGCAGAAAAAGCGACAGGCTACTCCGTCGTCGGTGTGATCCCTGCGATTGATGCAACGACCGTTGGATCCCGGCCACCTTCGGCACTTTCCAAAGCACTGCGTTACTGCATGCCCACGTCTCTGCGAAAAAATCTTCATCCACTGGATTCACTGTATGTGGTGGATCAACCCACGTCTGCAATCGCGGAGGCATTCCGATCTCTCCGGGCTGTGATGTTGCTGCTCTCGTCAAAACAGTCCAACGATTACCAGCAGTCGAGTAGCAACTCAAGCGGGCCACAGGTCATCATCTTCACAAGTGCAATGCCGTCGGAGGGAAAAAGCTTCTGCGCCGCAAACTATGCCACATCCCTCGCGCTCGCCGGCCACCGCACCGTCCTCATTGATGCGGATCTCCGCCGCCCGATGGTGGATTCTTATTTTGAAAACAAAGATGAAGCACCAGGGCTGGGTCAACATTTGCAGGGGAGGCCGGTGGATGAATGCATTCAATCCACACGGGTCGAACGCCTTTCTGTGATCACTGCCGGCGATCTCATCGAAAATCCTGCCGAGGCATTCTCGGGCCCCGTAATGGGTGAGCTGATCAATGCACTGCGGTCACGTTTTGACCGGATCGTGATCGACTCAGCTCCCGTGAATTCAGTGAGTGATACCTTGCTCATCGCGAATGTGGCGGACGCGGTTTGCCTGGTGGTTTTGGCAGCATCGACGAGCGCAGCGTCCGTGCGCAGAGCATGCGGGTCCCTCGTGAAGGCCAAAGCCAAACTCAGCGGGCTGATCCTCAACCGTATGCCCACCTCGGCCGGTTTAAATTATAACTACTACTATTCCACAACCGACAAGCGCAACAAAGCTGCCAGGATCAAACGACGCAGCGGAAGAGGTTACTCAGGCACACCGGCAGGAAGCCAAAAACAAAAATCACCCGCGACAGCAGCTGAGAGCCTGCCAGAGCAAAAAGAGCTTGTGACGAAATAACAGCGTCAAGCGTAACTGCGCTCGAGACCACGCAAAATCAAGCAGCCTCTTCACGCTGGGGAGTCGTCCACACAATCGCGAGTGACATCACAGCAATCATTTGCAGTGAGAAAATCTGAAACGGAAAATCGAAGCCTGCATGGATGGCAGTGGTTAACAACGAGCACAGCGCCGCCAGAGAAACCACAGCCATGTCGGGCCTGTGGCCGAGTGTGAGGATTGAGCGAACTCCCCGGTAACAGCCGCCCGCAAAAATCGCTACCCACATTAGAAACCCGACCCATCCCCATTCCACAAGCGTCTCAAGATAATCATTGTGAGCATGTTGCCATATGCCTTCGGCCCGATCACCCAGGTCATGCGAGAAAAATGGCATTGCAAGTCTCCAAGTGCCCGGCCCGAATCCAAATACCCCGGATTCAGGCACCATTTTGCGCATGGTAATATCTGCAATGAGAAACCGCGGATAATCTGCTTTCAGATGAATCGGCAATTCCTGCCAGCGCTGGGTGGAAGGCGATAACACAGGCGCGCTGATGGCGAGGACGATGATGCCCGCGACTGCCCCGAGCATCCAGCGGAGCCGAAGCGGTGTGAATGCTTCCCTGCCTCTGAGCCACAATAATCCACCGGCGAAGGCAATGCTGCCAACGCCGATCAGAGGCAGTCCGGCCTTTGACACGTTCATCCACGCGGCACCCAGTGTTATGAGAATGGCAGCAAAAAAAAGACCCCTCATTGCTTTGGTGGTACTGACGAATGCCCCGGCCAGCAAATAAGGAAATACCATGTGCATAAAAGCAGCCGCATTTCCGTGATAAAACCAAGTGGCGAAAAATGTCCCGGGCGGACGGTAGGACTCCCAGAAAATACCCGGAGCACCTGCCAGCTTTTGAACGATCCCGTATCCCAAAAGACTTACGGAGGTACATCCAGTCACGATTACTGCCAACCACACACCTTTGAAGCTCTGAAAAATTGCGATGAGGGACGCAAGAACAGCGAGCAAGGCGGTGATTACAATCATTTCCTGGAAGCTGGCCGTCTGATCAATCGTCCCCGGCACCCAGTGAGGAAAGGCACGCTCCAGCGGCACCATTCGCGACCAATCCAGTCGATACTCCATCTGCGGAAACAAGGCCATACCCCACCCCATCGCGAGGATTAATCCACTAAAAATCAACGGCAGCCGCACCACCCAAAAATCCTTGGAATAAAAGACCGCCGTGATACATGCCGCAATGCAGGCACTAATCGCGCACACGAGCACCGTCTCGTCACGGGTGCCACCGTAGGCCCATGCGGAAAGCGGGATCAGGCCCAGCGGAGCCAATGCAGCAACACTTCGCATGCTGACACGGCATTGGCGCACACTCTGCATCACCATGGCTGATCCGCATTTGCCATGACCGGGCACACGGATTTTTTGACCCAAAAGCACGTCCATCGATCACTTGCGGAATGAGTAATGGATAAGTGATTGTGCATAACGATTTAATGTGAAGTATTGCGTTGCAGAGCCAGTGGAAAGTCAATATATCAGCACCAACACCTTATGGAAGCTGCAACTACAGGGCCGGATTCCGCAGGAGCGGAGTCCACATACAAACCTCGAATCGTAAAAATTCGTGCAGGCGCCAGCGCCGGAAGTTATTGGAAAGATATCTTTGAGAGTGGAGAACTCCTGATGTTTTTGGTGTGGCGTGACGTGATGGTGCGTTACAAACAAGCTGCTTTCGGCGTGGCGTGGGCTTTCCTGCGTCCCATCATCACAGTGGCGATTTTCACGTTTGTATTTTCTGTGCTCGGGCGTTTTCCCTCGGATGGCCAGCCCTATCCGTTGATGGTTTTCGCTGCGTTATTACCTTGGCAGCTGTTTGCCTCCGCTCTTTCGGAATCGAGCAACAGTTTGGTGAATAACACGGCATTGCTTTCCAAGGTGTACTTCCCGCGCTTGCTGGTGCCGGCAGGTTCATTTGGCGTTGCTATGGTGGATTTCCTTTTATCGTGGGTCGTCCTCGCCGGGGTGATGGTCTACTATCAGGTGGGAGTGAGTGTGCGCTGGCTAATGCTGCCGGGGCTCATCGCGTGTGTGCTTCTGGTCGCTGCAAGTCTAAGTGTGTGGCTGAGCGCTCTGAATGTCCGCTATCGTGACATCCGCTTCATAGTTCCGTTTATTGTTCAGTTCGGGCTGTATCTTTCGCCGGTGGGTTTCAGCTCCACCATGATTCCGGAACGCTTTATGGATCTTTATTGCTTGAATCCGATGGTGTTTGCAATTGAGGGATTCCGCTGGGTGGTGCTGGGCGGCGATTTCGCGCCGATCTCGTGGGCTGGCACCGCAGCGGGCATTGCGCTGTGCGGATTGCTTCTATGGTCGGGCATCCATAATTTCAGGCGGATGGAGCGCAGTCTGGCAGACGTTATTTGAACGTATGAATGCGATCCGAACATCCGGGCTGGGCAAATCCTACCTGCTCCGACACAAGGCCAAAAAAATGCGCACCGATCAAACGCTGCGTGAGGATATTTCGCAGTGGACAGGAAAACTATTCAGCCGCAAGACACCCGATGACCCGCAAGCCGCCTCGAAAGAAGTCTTCTGGGCCCTACAAGACATTAACCTTGAGGTCAAGCAAGGTGAATCTCTCGGCATCATCGGGCACAACGGTGCCGGTAAATCCACTTTGCTTCGTCTCCTGAGCAGAATCACCGAACCAACCACAGGCGAGATCGATCTCCGGGGCCGTGTGGCAAGTCTGCTGGAAGTGGCAACCGGATTTCATCCCGATCTCACCGGACGTGAGAATATTTATCTAAAAGGAGCGATCATGGGGATGGGTCGCGCGGAAACACGTAAGCGCTTCGATGCCATTGTTGATTTTGCGGAGGTGGAAAAGTTCCTGGATACACCAGTGAAGAGGTACTCCAGCGGTATGTATGTGAAGCTTGGATTTTCTGTCGCGGCGCATTTGGAGCCGGATATCCTGATTGTGGACGAAGTGCTCGCGGTCGGGGATGCGCGGTTTCAGAAAAAATGCATTCAAAAAATGCAAAGCATCCTTGCGGCACAGGGTCGAACGATTTTGTTTGTGAGTCATAATCTCGGGCTGGTGCGGGAGTTGTGCCAACGGGCGGTGCTCCTGGAGTCGGGCCAACTGGTGGACAGCGGGCCGGCATCGGATGTGACGACGCGCTACCTGCAGCGCACGGCAATGAAAGACACTGCCAGCGTGGCCGACCGCCAGGACCGGCGGGGCGAAGGGCAAATGAAGTTGATTCGCGTGAGTGCATTTTCTCCAGGCGAAAGTAACGAATGCTGGCCGCTCAGCAGTGGCGCTGCAGCCCGCTTCGAGTTTGAGGTGAATACCATTCTCCCGGAGACCACGATCTTTGGTCTGATCCGGGATGATTCAGGAAATGTTGTTGCGCATGTGGATAGCAATCTTTTCAGCCCGAAAGACACTGTGGTGGGACCATCGGCGCGCACGTTTGTCTGCAACTTCACTACATTCCCGCTTGCCAAAGGGCGCTACAGCATGGACGTGCGCCTCGAATCCCGGCACAACGAGCAGGACTTTCTTGTTGCGGCTCTGGTTTTTGATGTGGAGCGAGGCGAATTCATGGGCAGGCGTCAGCCGGACTGGGGCGGCATCGGTGCTGTGTATTTGGATTACACCTGGGAGAAGCCCATTCTGGAAGGGGCTTGATGAACATTCATCTCTACATCGGAATGCGGGGAGGTTCTTTCGGAGGTGCGGAGAATACCATCGTAACCCTGGTGGATGCTTTGAAATTACGCCACTCCGTGCAGATCATCACGCATGATCCGGAAATGACTTTAGAGACATTTTCCAGATCCGCCGGTCTCGAAAATGTCACCATGCGTTTTGTTCCGGAATCCAAGCCTATGCCAACAAAAATCCGCCCGGGCAGGCGCAAGCTGGTTGAGCAATGGAATGCTGATGTCAGCCGCGGAGCAGACTTGTTTCTAAACTTTGCAAACCGCACACCGCCGTTCTCCCATGCACGGTGCGGGATGATCCGTGTGTTTTTTCCTTTTGAAATTCCTCCGTATAAAAAACAGGGGACGGGTTTCCGCGGGGCGGTCCGCAGCTTTTTTCTCAAACAGGAGTGGGATGCCAAATGGCGGACCTATGATGCCCTGGTTGCAAACTCCGCCTACACGGCCTCGTGGATCAAGCGCCGGTGGGGACTAACGGCAAGCGTGGTGCACCCCCCAGTGGACACGGATTTTCCGGCGGGTAAAAAAGAACCACTGATCACGAGTGTCGGGCGGTTTGCGTTGTATGGTAATGCCAAGAAGCAACTCGAACTGATGCAGGCGTTCTCCAAGCTGAGTGATCTCCGTGCCGATGGGTGGAAGTATGCCTCGATTGGCGGCGCCGGAACCGGTGAGGGGGATGCAGCATTTATGGAATCGGTGCGTGCGGTGACCCCTGAGGGAGGACGCATGATGGTGGATCTGCCCCGGGCGGAGATGAAGGACATGCTGAGCGGGTCCCGCATTTTCTGGCACGCGGCCGGATGGGGGGAGGACCCCGAAGCGCATCCGGAGCGATTTGAGCATTTTGGCCAGTCCACTGTGGAAGCCATGGCGGCTGGGGCTGTGCCGGTCGTCATCAATGCCGGCGGGCAAACAGAAATTGTAGAGCACGGCGTTTCTGGATTTCTATGGAATACTGAGGATGAGTTGCTGGAGTTCACCCGGTTGCTTGCGCAGGATTCCGGGCTATGCGCGGAAATGTCCCAAGCTGCGACGAAGCGCGCAGCTGTCTTCAGCAAAGCGGTTTTTACTGAACAATTCGTCAAGCTCATTGATGAACACTCAGCGCTCAAGGGAGTCGGGGGGTGAGCGCTCAGCCATCCGGACCCGCTGCGGTTTTCACTTTTGGAGTCCCGGATTTCACGGGCGCAAACCGGATGGCCTTTGAATACTTGCTGGCTCTCAAGCGTGCCGGAGTCCCGGTCGCTGCTGCATGCGGAACCTGGTCGGGAGCCTCAGGATCGGTCATTCAGGCGTTGGAGGAGAATGGCATACCCGTGCGCATCTTTGACGGGTGGGAGAAATTGATGGATGTCGGCCTGGCAAGGGAACTGGCCGGATTTCTGAAAGAGAATCACGCCGGAGTGGTCATCAGCTTTTTGCAGCTGGATGTGAAGATTGCAGGCTGGGCAGCGAATTGGGCAGGAATTCCGTTTGTGCCATGTGCTCAAAACGCCGTGACATTTGGTGGCAATCGGGTGCTGCGATGGATCAAAACGTTGGTTTACCGCCAGACATTGCTGCGGTGTGCGCCTTTCACCTATTGTTGCTCGGAATCCGTCATGCAGGAGTACAAAACGCGGTTCGGAATCCCCGCACGGAAATTACGCTTGCTGCCGAACCGAATCGACACGGGACGGTTCGGCGCGGTGAGCGAAGAAAATCGTAACACGATCCGCAAGGGACTCGGCGTGGTTGATGACGAGCGTCTGGTGCTCAATGTGGGCCGCATCGACGCCCAAAAAGGGCAGGATTTGCTGTTGGAGGCTGTCACCGGAGGCATCGACGGCGCACGTTTTGCATTGATAGGAGGAGAGTCTGCAGTGGATCCCGGCGGTATTTTCTTTCAACGAATCAACCGGCTTGCTGCAGGGTCGAGTGGGGTGACACTGGCAGGGTGGAGAGATGATATCCCGCAGGTACTGGCATCTGGAGATTTATACGTGCATCCATCACGCTGGGAGGGTTTGCCGCTTGCTGTGTTGGAAGCGATGGCAGCGGGACTGGCAGTGATTTACTCTGATTGCGCAGGGAGCATCGAGGGGTTTGAAGACGGAGTCCATGGATACTGTGTGCCAGTGGGAAATGTGAAAGCATTGAGAAACGCACTGCTCGATTTGTTGGGAAGATCTGCTGAAGATCTGAGCCGGATGGGCAACGCAGGGCGGAAACTTGTAGTCGAGAAGCATGACTTCAAGCTTTCAGCTGATCAATTTTGTAGTGACATCCAAAACCTGATCAAGGCGCCGCATTGATATGAAAGACAGTGGACGATGCGGTCTTGACGTCGAAAACTTTTGCCTTAATTCGTAGTTTATGTGAATGGGGGAAGGGTTAATCGGAGGACGCCTCTGACTTCTGCTGTAAGTGTCCTCCGAGTGATGAGAGGGAGGCGATCATTTTTTTGAAGAGATACCTGTGAGCAAAATTCCATACAGGCCGGAGATCGATGGATTGAGAGCTGTGGCTGTCATGGCGGTGGTGTTGACAGGCTTGAGCGGAGATGAAACCTACTTTACATCAAGCTGGTGACGTGTTGGTATAGACCATGGCTGGGTTTAGCACCGCAGTCGTCGCAGGCGAAATGGTCAAAGGTGAGTTGCAAGTTCAGAACTCAATGGAAAAAAAAGGCACTATGCCCACACCAAAACATGGCTCTTCGAAGCATCAGATTCACATCGTGGGTTGTTCTCCCAGAAGCGGAACGACCCTCATGGTGGAAATGTTAATGGCGGGCTTTGAGATCGACGCTGCCCCGGAGCACGAAATGAGTGTGCTGCTTGCACCTGACAACGATTGCGAAATCCTGTGCACAAAAGATCCACTGGAGGCTGACCTTGCGAAGTGGCTGCTTCCAGTGAGAAAAAACCTTTCGTTGATTTTTATTCTCCGGGATCCGCGGGATGTGATCGTAAGCCGCCACACGAAAGAACCGGATAAATATTTCTCACACCTCGGCCTTTGGAAGAAATACGTGAAGGCATTCGAAGTATGCCGCGAGCATCCGCGGTTTGTTTGCATTCGGTATGAGGATCTTGTGACCGAACCGGATCTGACACAGGAAAGGATCGAGAAAAGCATTCCGTTTCTAAAGAGGAAGGCTGCATTCTCGGACTACCACGCGCATGCCAAGCCGGGAAAGAAATCTTCAGATGCACTATTGGGATTGCGGCCGGTAGCCACAACAAGTATCG
>JBGTCP010000348.1:0-6831 GCA_041748815.1 Chthoniobacterales bacterium | reverse complement strand
AAATCGGGCTCCAGCACGAGGAGGCGGGCGAGATGCGCGCGCATGACCCAGCCGCCACTCATCTCCTTGGCAGGACGTGTGAAGTCGGTCTCCGCATAGCCCAAGCCCGCAAGCATCTTCTTGGCGCGGGCTTCGACTTTCGGGTTGTTCAGCGCTTCGAACTTCATGCTGGCCTCGGTGTATTCCGCTGAATCCACATCGCCGTCCTGTTCGATCGAGCGCAGTTGTTTTTCGAGAGCCGTGATGTCACCAGCGCGGCCGGTGGCGATTTCGAGGACGGTTTCGTTGCCCACGGCTTCGGCCTCCTGCGGCAGGTAGCCGATCATCGTCCACGCGTCGCGCTCGATTGCTCCGGCATCGGCGGTGTCCTCGCCAAGAATGAGCGAAAAAAGCGTGGACTTGCCAGCTCCGTTGGGCCCGACCAATGCGACGCGTTCGCCATAATTGATCTGCATGGCTCCCTCTTCGAAAAGCGTGCGGCCACCAACGGATTTTTTGAGATCGCGAATCGTAAGCATAGGAAATTAGGAAAACAGGCCGGGCTGGCGTGTTCCGGTGGGTGTGAGGCCGAGTTTGGTCCATGCTTTTTCCATGGCTACGCGGCCTTGCGGGGTGCGTTTGATGTAACCTTGCATAATGAGGTATGGTTCGTTGACTTCCTCCAATGACGACGGGTCCTCGCCAATCGCGACGGCCAGTGAATTGAGTCCGACCGGTCCACCGCCGAATTTGCAGATGAGCGCTTCGATGATGCGCTTGTCCATTTCATCAAAGCCCTCACGGTCAATGTCGAGCATCGTGAGTGCGCCTTCGGCCACGTCGGCAGTGATGTTGCCATCGGCTCGCACTTCGGCGTAATCGCGCACCCAACGGAGCAGGTTGTTGGCAATGCGGGGTGTGCCGCGCGAGCGCATCGCAATGCATTCCGCGCCATCATGGTCGATGTTGATGCTGATCAATCCGGCACTGCGCTCAATAATGACCACGAGGTCTTTGACATCGTAATAATCGAGGCGCGCGGTCATCCCGAAACGCGAGCGCAGCGGCGAGCTGAGCATTCCGGCGCGGGTCGTGGCACCAATCATGGTGAATTTCGGTAAATTCAGCCGCACGCTGCGGGCATTCGGGCCCTGATCGATGATGATGTCGAGTTTGAGATCCTCCATCGCGGGATACAGGTATTCCTCAATGGCAGGCTGGAGGCGGTGGATCTCGTCGATGAACAAAATATCGCCGCGCTCCAGCGATGTGAGCAGGCCTGCGAGGTCGCCGGCTTTTTCGATCATTGGTCCGCTGGTGCTTTTGACATTCACAGACATGGCATTCCCCATGATGTAAGCAAGGGTGGTTTTCCCCAGACCCGGAGGACCACTGAGGAGGATATGGTCCAGCACGTCCCCGCGTTTTTGTGCCGCTTGCACCATCAGTTCCAGGCGCTCGCACACACGGTCCTGGCCCGTGAACTCGCTGAACATTGGTGGTCGCAACGAGATATCGAACGGCGTGTCCGGCGAGTTATTAGTCTGGGTGATGAAATTTTCCTCCACAGCCTGCACTTAACGCAAGTTCCGCTCTTCACGCAACCGCATTCAAAAGGAAGAGGTTCGCGCCAAGTCCGCAAAGCACGCTAGATCCTTGCGCAACCCATCCTTTCGTTTCGCTGGAGTTGTCTGAGGACGAGGTAGAAGATCAACCTCGACACAAATACTCGCCAATGTTAGGATTTCTAATAACGGCTTATCTCAGCCCTTCACTCCGTAATATTCAACCGGAATTTTTTTCTCATGAAACACCCCACCAATCACCCACGCCTCATTCAATGGATTGAGGAAACCGCCGCACTTTGCAAACCGGACTCCATCGAATGGTGCGATGGCAGCGAGGAGGAAAATCAACGACTTTGTGAGCTCATGGTGAGCACTGGCACGTTCACGAAGCTGAATCCGGAGAAGCGCCCTGGCAGTTACCTGGCGTTGTCGGATCCCGGGGATGTGGCGCGGGTTGAGGACAGCACCTACATTTGCAGCCCGCGCGAAAAGGATGCCGGGCCGACCAACAACTGGATGGAGCCTGCTGCGATGAAGGCAAAATTGCGACCGCTCTTTGATGGCTGCATGCGCGGACGCACGATGTATGTGGTGCCATTTTCGATGGGGCCGCTGGGCTCACCAATTTCGCATATCGGTGTGGAATTGACGGATTCGCCCTATGTGGTGGTGAACATGCGCATCATGACCCGCATGGGCAAAGGCGCACTCGGTGTGCTGGGTGACGACGGATTTTTTGTGCCGTGCCTGCACTCGGTAGGCAAACCTCTGGCGGCTGGGGAAAAGGATGTCCCGTGGCCTTGCAATGCACAGAACAAATACATCGTACATTTTCCCGAGGAACGCTCGATTTGGTCGTTTGGCAGCGGATATGGTGGCAATGCGCTGCTCGGCAAGAAGTGCCTCGCGCTTCGCATCGCCTCGTGCATGGCGCGGGACCAGGGCTGGATGGCCGAGCATATGCTCATCCTCGGTGTGGAATCTCCCGACGGCGAAAAAACCTATGTGGCCGGAGCATTTCCGAGCGCTTGCGGCAAAACGAACTTTGCCATGCTCATTCCGCCCAAAGTTTTCGAGGGATGGAAAATCTGGACCGTCGGCGACGATATCGCATGGATCAAACCCGGTCCGACCGGCTACCTGCATGCGATCAATCCCGAGGCCGGATATTTCGGCGTTGCACCGGGCACGTCCTACGAATCCAACCAGAATGCGATGCAGACGATTCGCAAAAATACCATCTTCACCAATGTCGCTCTCACTGAGGATGGCGATGTCTGGTGGGAGGGCATGACGGAGGAGATTCCGGCCCAACTCACCGATTGGCAGGGCAGGGAGTGGACGCAGGACTGCGGACGCCTCGCGGCACATCCCAATGCGCGGTTCACGGCGCCGGCATCGCAGTGTCCGTGCATAGACCCTGCGTGGGAAGATCCGGAGGGAGTTCCCATCAGTGCGTTTATTTTTGGCGGACGCCGGGCAAGCACGATGCCGCTCGTTTTTCAGGCCTTCAATTGGATCCACGGCGTTTATCTGGGTGCTACGCTGGGATCGGAAAAAACTGCTGCCGCTGCTGGCACAGTGGGCCAGGTGCGGCGTGATCCTTTTGCGATGCTGCCCTTCTGCGGCTACAACATGGGCGACTATTTTGCGCACTGGATGGAGATGCGGAAACTCATCACGAACCTGCCCCGCATTTTTATTGTAAACTGGTTCCGCAAAGACGAGGAGGGTCAATTTCTCTGGCCGGGATTCGGGGAAAACATGCGCGTGCTGAAATGGATCGTGGACCGGGTGCGCGGACGTATCGCAGGGCATGAAACCGCGATTGGTTGGATGCCTGCATGGGAAAATTTCAACAGCGAAGGGCTGGAGGGTTTCACCGAAGCAGACTTTAACCGCCTCATGGTAGTGGACCGTCATGAATGGCGGCGCGAGTTTATGTCGCAAGATGAATTGTATCTCGACCTCTACGACCATCTCCCGAAGGAAATGGTTTTTCAGCGCGAGTTGCTCGCAAGCAGATTGTGATCCCGAGGGCTGAGGAAAGCAATTTTGATAATCTTCGAACAAGCCATTGACATCGTGGAAATGCGCGGCATGTTGGAGGTCTTATGAAACTCCTACTCACACTTATTGCAGGCATCTCCTTCGCAGTCGCTCCCGCTTCTTTCGCTCAATGCGGCGGATGCAAGGATGGTACCAAGTCAGACAAACCTGCTGATAAACCCGCAGAAACCACAGCTGAAGCTTAATTGGTTTTTGTGCAGTTATCGCCGATGATTTTGTCGGACAAAACTAAAACTTACCCAAAGACGCCGCTCCTCGTAGCGGCGTCTTTGTTTTTTTCGGTCCTCATGACCGGGTCGCTGATCGCCTCGACGCTTCCAGCGGAATGCAACCAACTGCTCGTCGGTATCGCCGATGACTGGGATAACCACAGAGGCAGCCTTTATCGTTTGGAGCGAAGTGGCAGCGGATGGAAGCAAGTGCATCCTCCTATCCCCGCACTTTTCGGTCGCAACGGGGTGGCATGGGGCCTTGGACTCACGGGCCACAATGCAGGACCTGGGCCGAATAAACGCGAAGGCGATGGCCGTGCGCCTGCAGGTATTTTTTCTCTGGGAAAAGTCTACACTTACGAACGCTCCCTCCCGCGTGGCTCGGACTATCCCTTTCACACCGTGACCGAGGGCGATTGCTGGATCGAGGATCCGGCGCATCCGCAATACAATCAACATGTCCGCGTGGATCCTGCAAACCCACCCGCTTGGTTTGCCAAGCAGCAAATGAAGCAGGGCGATTATGCGCATCACTGGAAAGTGGAGATTCATCATAACTCCGGCCCGATCATTCCCGGCGCGGGGAGCAGCATTTTTTTCCACATCCGCCGCGGGCCCGACCGGCCATCCGCAGGTTGCACCACGATGGAGCAGACTGAGCTTCTGAGCATCATTCAATGGCTCCGTGAGGATCGTAAGCCTCATTACGTACTGCTCCCCCGGGCGGAGTATGAACGACTGCAAGAAGCTTGGAAGCTGCCGGCCGGACTCTGAAATCAAGAGTTGCGCTATCGCGGAACCGCACTAATGTGCGCTCCCCGACATAATCCGCCTATGAAACTGCCTTCCCTCCTCATTGTCCTCCTCATTGCATTGTGCTCCCTCACTTCCTGCCAGGCTTTGGGCTCACGGGGTGATTCCAAAAGAGTCTCCGAACCCCGCCTCTTTGCCTCTAAGCCGAAATCCGTGGAAACCGGGATTGCCTCCTACTAGGGCGGACGTTGGATCGGGCGCAAGACGGCCAACGGCGAGCGTTACCACGCCAACGACATCACTGCTGCCCACAAAACTTTGCCGTTTAACACGATCGTGCGCGTCACGAATCTTTCTAATGACAAAACCGTTCTGGTGCGCATCAACAACCGTGGCCCGTTCATTCGTGGCCGCGTTATCGACCTCAGCATGGAGGCGGCGCGGGAATTGGATATGGTCAAAGCCGGTGTCCGGCGGGTAAAAGTCGAAGTGCTTGAGCCGGTAGTGCCCAAAGAGGACGCGTTGGAATATGTTGCCAGTCAGCGCAACGCATTTTCCAGAGGCTGAGCCGGGCTTAACCCGCCGCCAGGATAGGGGCGGAGGTTTGCTGGGATTCCAAAAGCTTTTGAACCGCCTCAGGCCAGGTGGGGTAATCAAACTGAAAAGCTTGCTCGAGCAATCGAGCCGGCACGACTCTCCGGCTTTTGAGTAGCAACTCCGTCTCCGTGTCGAGCAGGAATGCGCCTGCCTCGAGCAACAATCGTGGAGCGGGCATGCCAATGGGCTGTCCCAATGCCTGACGCAACTCGCGAAGGAACATCCGGTTTGGTAGCGGGTTTGGTGCTGCACAATTCACAACTCCATCAAGCTCATGACACCGCGCTATCCACTGAACCGCTCTGCAAAAGTCGCTTCCTTCAATCCACGAGACATACTGACGGCCATTGCCCATGGTTCCTCCGAGTCCAAGCCGTGCGAGATTTGCAAACGCATGATAGACCCCGCCTTTTCCAGGGGCCATCACCATCGCCAGACGCAGGGCGACCCTGCGTGTCTCAATTCCCTTCAACTCAAAGAACGCTCCCTCCCATGCCTGGCAAACTTCCACCGAGAATCCCGAGCCGGTTTCTCCGGCGATTTCATCCATTGGCCGGTCTTCGGCATGGCGGTAAATGGTTGCCGAAGCGGCATTGATCCACACAGCTGGTTGTGCCTTGAGGTCTGCGACTGCAGCACCGAGCAGTTGCGTGGTGCTCACCCGGGATGCCAGTATATCACTCCGGTTCCGCGCGTTGTATCGGCAGTTCACGCTGCGACCGCACAGATTCACAAGAAGGTCGGCTCCTTCCAGGGTGCGCTCCCATTTGCCGCGCTGGACCGCATCCCATTCGACGGACTGGACACCCGCCACCACCGGCTTTCCCGGCCGCACAAGGCCAGAGACATTCCAGCCCTTTTTCAGAAAATGCCGGCTGAGGAGATTTCCGAGGAACCCGTTTGCTCCGGCGATGATGATGCGTTTTTGGTTCATGTTGTGATCAGGCTGTGGGCAGGGGTGGGGCTTCAAGTGCGGCGCGGGCGGCTTTCGATTTCATCCGGATCCTGTTGAGAAGGAACAGGTTGAAGAAGTGCATGATGCCGAGCACCAGCAACACGACGCCCACTTTACCGCTTAGCGCCTCGAAGACTCCGCGTGCAGTGGTGACGGCGAGTCCAAGCTTGAGGAAGAGCGCGATAAAACCGATGTTCATGAGATAGAATCCCACCACCAGCAGGTGGTTCACGCTGTCGGCCATTTCCGCGTTGCGGTTGAAGCACTCCACCAGGAAGTGCCGCCCGTGTTTCGACAGCGTGCGGGCCACCCAGATGGTAAGCCCAATGCTCAGTATGAGATATAATGTGTATGTGGTAACAGTGTAGTCAGTCATTGTATGTGGTCGGGTTGTTTGTTTGTTGTTATGGAAGTTTCAGTTATTTCAGGAAGTTTTAGGTAAATAAAAGCGGGTTTACAGAAAACGTGAGAGAAGTTTGAGCACGGCAGATTTTTCGGAGGCGGAGACACGGTCCATCACTCGCTCGCCCATTTGCAGGAACTCCAGCAGTGCTGTGATCTGCTGCTGAAATGCTTTGGCATCCTGGGACTTGAGTCCGGTTGTTTTTTCACAGCAGCGGTTGAGGATCTCGATGGCGGGGCTGATCTCGCGGCGTTTGCGCTCTGCGGCAATCGTGCAGGCCATTTTCCAAACGTC
>JBGTCP010000347.1:0-2068 GCA_041748815.1 Chthoniobacterales bacterium | reverse complement strand
ATCAGAGAAATGACATTGTTGGCCGCCCTGAGCGAAAGCACGCTGTTTTCTTCAAAGCTCATGTTGGTCGGGAGGGTGCTGTTGGCAGTCGAGAGCGCCAGCACACTCTGCTCATTACCCACAAGTTGAGGAATTAAAATTTCGTTAAAAGTCTGTACTTTGTATTTACTTTGTATTGTTTAACTAGATGCCCACGCATCTTCAATCCACCCGCACCTCAAATAATAGTATTCACTGGGCGGAAAATGAATTCTCCAGCCTTAATATCAAAGACCCCCGCCGGGTAAAACGCTTCAAGAAAATGGCCGCCGATTTTCATGCCCACCCCGGGCAGTCGATTCCACAGAACAGCGAAAGTCCTGCTGCAGCCAAGGCCGCCTATCGGCTTGTCGAAGGCGGATCTATCACTGCCCAGGATGTCTTGTGCGCCCACGCCGATGCGGTCACCAAGCGAGTCAAGGAAAGTTCGGAGCAGGTTTTGCTGGTGCCCCAGGACACGACCACGCTGAATTTTGCCACCCGTCCCAACACCATCGGACTTGGCCCCATTGGAAACAAAGCTGAGAGTGGGCAGGGATTTTTAATACACAGTTCGCTCTGTATCGGTGCGCATGGAGGCGATGTTTTTGGCCTCTTGGGAGCTGAGATCTGGGCGAGGGATGCCAAGCAGTTCAAAGCAGGCCCGGCCGGTGCGCGTAACCGCAAACCCATCGAGGAAAAAGAAAGCTTTCGTTGGTTGCAGAGCTGGCAGAAGGCCCAAAAACTTTATGAGCAACTTGGTGGGAGTCGACAGGTTGTCAGTGTTTCCGACCGTGAGGGTGACATCTACGAGGCCTTCGCGCTGTGCCTGGATACGAAGGAGCGTAATGGAGGCGGTGCTGATTTGCTGGTGCGTGCACAGCATGACCGGCAGCAAATCGGGGAGACGGGAGAAGCGAGTTGGGAGCACATCGAAGGCAAGGAAGAGGTAGTCATTCACACCATTGATGTGCCGCGCAGTCACGGCAAACCGGCCCGCAAAACCAAGCTGGAATTGCGTTGGGGGAAGGTTGAACTTGCGGTGCCCGCCCACAAGACCAAATACCTCGGGCTGGAAAAATCACTAGCTCTCTGGCTCATTGTGGCCACCGAGGTTTCGCCCCCCGAGGGGGAAGAACCCATATGCTGGCGTCTGTGGACCACCCTGGAAATTGACACGGGGCAGTTCGCTATCCAGACGTTGGGTTGGTATGCCAAACGTTGGCAGATTGAGGAGTTTCACCGCATTCTCAAGTCAGGTTGCAAGAGCGAGAACCGCCAGTTGGAAAGCCTGGAAAGACTTTCCCTCGTCGTGAGCCTGGACATGGTGGTTGCCGCCTGCATTCTGGGTTTGACCAAGGCCGCGCGCAACCAGCCGCAAGCTTGCGCACAAACGTGGCTTAGCGATGATCAGTGGAAGGCATTGCACTGCTATGTCAACAAAACCCATATAGTTCCCCAAGAGCCGCCCGATCTGATAACCGCTGTGAAGTGGATCGCCCGGCTTGGTGGCTTTCTGGGCCGTAAGAGCGATGGATTTCCTGGACCTCAGGTTCTGTGGAGAGGATGGCGCAGATTGGAGGATATCACCACCACATTTAACATTCTCAGAAACCAACAAACTTGTGGGCAATGAGCAGAGAGGACAGCCGCACTCCAAAAGCTGGCGCAAATTCACTGTGCCCTCTTAGTCGCGGTAGCGTCTTGGAGTGCGGCTGTCCTCTGCCGCTTTGGGGTGAGCGTGACTGTAACTTTCGCGGCGGCTCATTCAAAAAAAACGCCCGCTCCGGCAATGCTGCCGTAGCGGGCTAAGTAGGTGATGACCCGTGTTGATCAGGCGATTTCGATGCGGCGCGGTTTCAGCGCCTCCGACTTCGGTAACTCCAGCCGGAGCACGCCATCTTGCATAGTCGCTTTGATGTTTTGCGAATCGATTGAATGATCGACCGCAAAAACGCGGCGGTAATTCAGCGAATTTGACTCCGCATGCTGGCGGGTGCCTGACAGGTCGAACGCAGCGCGACGTCCGATGATCTCCAGATTTCCCTGA
>JBGTCP010000346.1:0-17538 GCA_041748815.1 Chthoniobacterales bacterium | reverse complement strand
TTCTTTCAAGAAATTGTTTTGTTTGCGATTCCAGCGTGTCCAAGTCTCCGCCGTGGAACCAACAGGGCGCTTTCAGGGTTTCGGAGGGTGCGGCTGCCGGGAAAATGGCTTCCATGTTGGCCAGGAGAAATTCCGGGAGCGTGGCGAAAGCGAGCCGCAAGGTGCCGCTCGGAGAGCCTGAGCCAGAAGCAGGCTTGGAAAGCTTGCCTCCAACGCCACCACCATCTCCCATGTGCCGATTTCCATAACTTTCAGTATGAACGTCTCGGATTGGATGGAGGGTGGCGACTGTCTGCGATCCCAGAACAGCTGCTCTCCCACCGAGTTCGTTCAGATCAAAGTCATTCCGTTGTTGTCCCGGAAGAACGGCGGTCGATAATTCGATATCCCCGGATGCGGAGAAATTCAGGGACAGAGGGATCCTGCATCTCATCATCTGTCAAAGGCATTATCTCAAATCCGGAATCTGCTGGCGCGGTAAAATCTTTGATTTCCTGAGAAGTGCCATCCGCGGTAGCGAGTTTAAAAGAAGCACCGGTGGGAACGGTCAGGTTTTCCGCGGAGACGTCGCCTTCGAGTATGAGCGTCGAATTACCAGCGATACTCCCACCGCGAATGCGTGCTTTGACATCGGCCAACGTGAGAGCAAACGATGGACGAAGGATCACGCGGGGGCCGGTCACAAAAGGAACTCCTCTGAATGACGTTGCGGGAGTTTCCACGACCTGCATGCCGGCCATCTCCAATTTGCGGCGACCGGTTGCGTAGAAATCGTTCTCCGCACTGGAGGCACTTTCAGGAGGTCCGCCTGCTTTCACTTTGGCAGCGGCATCGGCCAGCGCGTTTTTGCATGGGCTGAAACACCATGTGCGCTCAAACACTGTCACCCCGACTTTTTCGCCCGACACAAATAGCTTCGGCAAATCCTGCATCATGGTTTCAAGCCGTGCGGGCTTTTTGAACACTGTGCGTGAATCATCTGCAAACTTGGGATTCACAAACTCGGCAATGATACCGCCGGAGGATCTGAGCACCTTGAGATAGGGCTCCATGCGGATCACGAGCAGATTGATGTTGCCAGGGAAGAGGGAGAACCCCTGCTCATCCGCAACATCTCCATCAGGACTTACGGTGCAACGCAGCAAGGGATCGAGCTGATTGTATTCCACGTTCAAGGTGAGTGGCGGATGACCGGGTTTCTCGAGGCGGGCGATGCCGCCAACTGCTTCGCCGGGGATGCGGTTGACGGCGATGGAATTGAAATCATAGCCATGTTTCTCCGAGATTCCTATGGCAGCAAATGCGGCATTCATGGATTGCGCATTAGTATCTTGAATGAAGAGCAAATAGCGCACGCCCGATTCCGCAAGACGACCAGCCGTCCCGCTGGTGTGTAGCAACATGTGGATATCGCCGTGCCCGTGCGGCTTGAGTGCAAGCTGGCACGGACCATCCAGTGCGAGGTGTGCCGCGACATCATCCACTGCCGGCACGAGTTCCTGACGCAGAAGCGTGATTTGATCCTGCGCAAGCCCGAAGCGCTGATTTTGTTCGAGAGTTGCGACTGTGGCGTCATGAGTATCCCGGCTGGTCATGATGACGAGCGGGATGGCGCGTTTCCTACGGTGCGATGCGGCAAGGATCACGGAGGCATAGTGTGCGAGGTAGGATGTGCCTTCCGTGACTTCCACAGGGATGTCCAATTTAATGCCGTTGTATCCCAGCCTCTCGCCGAGGCCGCCCGCGACGAGAACGACCGCGGAATCCGCAAAAGCGGCCAACCCAGCTTCCTCAGCGGCTTCATACTCTGGTCCAAATCCTGAAAGATCGACCATCTCGGGTTTGTGCGGCGTGAAGCCCTCAAACGGATTTGCAGCCTCAGCAGCGTCCGACAATAACTTCCTCGCATTGCGGATGTATCCGATCAGCCCACCCGAATACGATTTGTCCACAAGGTGCAATGCATCGAGAAATCCTCGTTTTTGAGAATCATCAAGGGCGGGTGAATCCCACCCGGCAAAAAGATGCGCCTGATCTTCTGCAAAAAGCGCTTCCACGAGTGCCCGGTCTGCCGCGTGCATCAGTGTCTTGTGCTGTGAACAAAAAGTGATTGGATCCATGGTGGGCGAGCATATGCATGTCACCCCCGATCTGCCAAATCCGATATTTGCACGTCACAAAAGATTCATGGTCCCTGCTCCTCGATGCTTCGGTCACTTGATGGCAAATAAAAATGCCCACACCGCTCCGACTGGCATGATTTTCGCTTTGTCAGTTGTGATATGCGTTTTTTATTCAAACTTTGCTTCAAGTTGGCGTTAGTGGGTGCGGTGATGCTCGCAATGATTGCGGGGTTAAAATTCGGCAAACAATACTTTCTGCCCGATGCGGGCACGATCACTAAAAGTGAGGTCGAGTTTTCCCGGGAGGAGTCGGGATTGATGTCTGCGTTTTTCGGTGGTGCGGTCCGCTTCCTGACCGGCTCGGCAAGTAGGGATGAGATTGCTGGAGAAATCAGCGACCAGCTGCTCGCGGGACGAAGTGAATCTGAAATGGGCGAGCTGGGCATCGAGTATGCACGGCCCGATAAAGCGGAGGAGAGTCCATCGGACCGGGAAGCCAGACCCGTTGTGGCCGCAGCCCCGGCGGCAGGCAAAGCCTCCCGCATCGACGGCGCATTGGCGCAGCTCAATGGTGCCCCGGGAACTCACGTTCCGGCCCTTGAAAGTGGACATTCGAATGTCCTTGCGAGGCTGGCGGACACGGGTAGGGAAAATTGGATGGAGCTCACCGTTGTGCCAGTGGTCCTCGTGGGGTTCATGGTAGTGCGCCGGCTGAGGAAGGGTCCGGCGGGACCTGACTACGTGCCACAGGAGATGACTATGCAGGCGCCCGTCAAAACAGACGCCGCCCAACTCAAGCACGATGTGTATTCGCTGAATCCCGAGCAATTTGAGACTCTTGTTGCACTGGTGTATCAACGGCAAGGCTACAGAGTCTCCATGCCAGCGGCGCTCAGCGGCGGAAAAGGCGGTGATTTCCTGCTGCAGCGCAAATCCGAGCGCATCCTTGTGCAGTGTAAGAAAATGAGTCTGGAGCATGAAGTGCCTGTTGAACGTGTGCAGGAGCTGCAGGCGGCAGTGGAAGAAACCGGCGCTACTCGCGGATTATTCGTGGCGTGCTGCGATTTCAGTTGGGACGCGCGTTATTTCGCCAAAAACAAAGGCTTAAGCCTAATTAATGGCTTTACCTTGGATCAACTCATCAGCGACACGAAGCAAAATGCTGAGGAAGATTTATTGAGATTCGGTGGATGGGTTGCGAAGTTCAGCAGCAAGCTGCATTTCACCGCGCCGGAGTGCCCATCCTGCGGAGCAGTCATGGATCGCATTACGGCGAATGGCGGCGAATCGTGGCTGTGTTCCCAGAGGCCGGATTGCCGCGGGCGCCGCATTGCCCGTAAGCTTCATCCTGCCTTGCAGATCGAAGCCTAAGTCGAAAGCAAAGCGGGGGAGCACAGGCGCAATTGGCTGGTTGCAATTTGCCACGGACTCAGCCACTTTCATCGCTCGCATGTTTCGATCCAAAAATCAAAAGCTGGCCAAGCACCTCCTGCACGGAGCGCGCAAGCTGCTGCACTACCGTCGTGATGTGCTTGCGGACAAGCAGCTGGCAGCATTGGAACAGGGCATTACGGATCTCGAGGCGGCTCGTAAATCCGAAAACCCGCAAGCCCTTGAAACAGCCATCACGGATCTCGATGAGACTTGCGCCAAAATCTCGCCCCCACGCAAGGATGCCGGATGGCGGGAGAATATCGAGGTGTTGCTGGTGGCCATCGTGATCGCAACGGGCATCAAAGCCTACTTCGTTCAACCTTTTAAAATTCCCACCGGCTCGATGCAGCCTACTTTAAGCGGAATCATCGGCACACCGCTGGAGACCACTGCCCCGAATTTCGTCCGGCAGGCACTGGAGTTTGCCTGGCTTGGACGTAACTACATCGATGTGGTTTCGCAATCCGACGACAACCAGGTCATCAGCCTCACCGAATTCCGCCGCTTTCATTTTTTCACATTCACCCGCATGGAAAGCGGTGACGGAGTGCGCACGATTTACGCTCCCATGGCAACGCTGGTCCACCATTTCGGCGTTAGTCCGGATAAAATCTACAGTCAAGGCGAGGTGATCGCACGGGGTTACGTGGATACCGGCGATCAGGTTTTTGTGGACAAGGTGACTTACAATTTCCGTAGCCCGAAACGCGGTGATGTCTTTGTGTTTAAAACGACCGGGATCCGCCGCATTGAGTCCGGACAAAACCCGGCGATGGGTGCGCAGTTTTACATCAAACGTCTGGTGGGAGAGCCGGGCGACGAACTTCGCATCGATCCACCCGACCTGATCGTCAATGGCGGAAGCCCCGAGGAGCCTGGCATCCGGCGGGTCATTGAGAGCGAAAGCGGTTATCGTGGATACTCGAACACGAGTGAGGCGGGTGGGCGTTTTGAATTGCTGGGCACCCCGGGCGAACGCTTTCAAGTGCCTGCGGCAGCCTATTTCGCAATGGGGGATAATTCATTCAACAGCTCCGACAGCCGCCACTGGGGTACGGTGCCGGAACGCAATGTCGTGGGCCGCGGGTTTCTCGTTTACTGGCCGTTTTCCAGCAACTGGGGGGTCATTGATTGATCGACGCCATGGCCCGCATCTACATTAAAACCTACGGCTGCCAAATGAATGAACGCGACTCCGAGCAAGTCGCACTCATGCTCATCGAGCGTGGCCACACCATGACCTCACTGGAAGCTGAGGCGGATGTAATTTTGCTCAACACCTGCAGCGTGCGTGACATGGCAGAGCAAAAAGCCATCGGCAAAATGGGCATGCTCAGCAAGTTGCGCCGCGACAAACCGGAACTCGTTTTCGGCTTCCTCGGTTGCATGGCCCAGAGCCGCGGAGCAGAACTCCTCCGGGATGTGCCGCACACGGACATCGTCGTGGGCACGCAGAAATTTCACAAAGTCGCCGACTACGTCGAAGAGGTGCTCGAAGCCAAACGCAATCCCGGGATGGACGACCTGCGCCAAAGCATCGTGGACGTGGAGGAGGAAGCAGACTCGCAATCGACGATCAAAGACCACGTGCGCAGGGAACATCAGCCAACGGCGTTTGTTTCGATCATGCAAGGCTGCAACATGCACTGCACGTTCTGCATCGTGCCGTTCACGCGTGGTAGCGAACGGTCACGCTCGATCCAGGACATCGTTACGGAAGTGCGCGGCCTTGCCGACAGAGGCGTGAAAGAAGTCACGCTGCTCGGGCAGATAGTGAACCTCTACGGCAGGCATGAGTTTGAAAAACTCGACGGGATCAGTCCCTTCGTGCAACTGCTCGAAGCAGTGAATGACGTGGATGGCATTGAGCGGATCCGCTTCACCTCGCCGCATCCCATGGGATTCCGCGATGACCTTGTCGACGCGTTCGGACGCCTGCCAAAGCTCGTCGAGCATATCCACTTGCCGCTGCAATCCGGCTCCGACCGTATTCTCAAGGCAATGCACCGTCCCTACACGGCCGAGCGGTATCGCAAGCTGGTCGCCAAGTTGCGTGCGGCTCAACCGGCCATTGCAATCACTACAGATATCATTGTGGGGTTCCCGGGGGAGACGGATGCGGATTACCGGATGACCCGCGAGATTGCGGATGAGATCGGCTTCGACAATGCATTTGTGTTCCGCTACTCGAAGCGCCGAGACACACCCGCTGCGGAAATGGAAGGCCAAGTTCCCGAAATCATTAAGGACGAGCGAAATCAAGACTTGCTCAGCGTGATCAATCGATGGGCTGAAGTGAAAACCCGGGCACTCGTGGGCCACGAAGTCGAGATCCTCTGCGAAGGCCCCAGCAAAACGAACTCCGCCCGCCTCACCGGCCGCACGCGCACCAACAAGATCGTTGTTTTCGACGGCACCGAGCGCCACATCGGCGAAATTTTTGATGTGGCGGTCGAAAACGCAACCCCTTTCACACTCTTTGGCACTGCGGCGATCGCGGTTGCTTGATTTCACCATGATTTACGAATTTCCTCTCGCCGCTGTGGCATGGATCACCGGACTTATCCTGATTGCGGTGCATGCGATTGCGCTTGCCGCTCCGGCGCAGTGCAAATCGTGGCTGGTATTATTTCCACGATCCCGCCCTGCCGGCGTGGTGCTTACGATCGTGGCTGCAGTCTGGGCGTTCTGGATGGTTGCGACGATCGATCTCGGCGAGTTCACACATCTGCGGAAGCCCCTGTTGTATTTTATTCCGGTTGGAACATTTTTGACGATCCGGTATGTCGAGGAATTCCTTGCCGTGCGGGCTTCGGGAATGCTTTTGCTCCTGGCAGCCGAGCCGCTTTTGGAATCGTGCTTCCTGCGGGCGGAGACCGGGCGGTTGCTACTGGTGGTGCTTGCTTACGCGTGGGCGGTTAAAGGAATTCTCTGGGTGAGCATGCCCTACATGATGCGCGATCAAATCCACTGGCTGCTCGCCAGGCCAAAATTGTGGGCTCCGGCTGCTGCGGCCGGAGCGGTTTATGGCCTCGCAATCATTGTGTTTGCCATTTCGCTCTGAGGCTGATTCAATCTCCTCCTGATATGAGCATTGGATCATTTAACCGAAGAGTCCGACAAGGCACCTTAGTGCTCTGGATTATTTTATCGGCAGGCGTTTTGGCAGGATCATTCTTGATGCACAAACAGGTAGACCCCGTGCACCACACGAAGATCTATGCAGTCGCCGGGATCGCGATAGTTGTATTCTCCATCAGCCTGATCTGTCTGCTTCGCCCACAGTTTAAGAGGTCCAAAGTGAAGAAAAACATGCCGGGAATCTCGTATCTTGCGCCTTCTGAGGAAAGGGCATTGCCGATCCGCCCGCCGTTGCACCGCTTCAAACGCCAGTAAGGGACGGTTCCCCTGGACCTATTCCGGCTTAAGATCGCGGTCGAGTAGCTGTTGCATGGCCTCTTCAGCGGGCTGCCCATCGAATAGCATGGAGTAAATGCGATCAATCACGGGCACATCAATGCCCAGCTGGTGGGCTGCTTCGCGGGCACTGCGGGTGGTCGGCACACCCTCCGCAATCATGGGAGAGGAAGCCGCGATTGCCTCCAAAGCCTCCCCACGGCCGATGCGTTCGCCGGTTGAACGGTTACGACTGTGGCGGCTGAAGCAGGTCACCATCAGATCCCCCACGCCACTCAAACCAAAAAACGTTTCCTGCCTGCCGCCAAGCACACACCCGAGTCGCACCATTTCCGCAAGGCAGCGTGTGACCAGCGCCGCTTTGGAATTATCACCCAGCCCGAGCCCGTCGCCAATGCCCGCACCGATGGCAAAGATATTTTTAAGTGCCCCGCCGAGCTCAATGCCGGCCACATCTGAATTGGTGTAAACCCGGAAGGAATTTGTTGAAAAAAGAGCCTGCAGTTCATTGCCAAGGATGGCATCCTCAGCACCCACTACAACAGCCGAGGGCACGCCGCGCGCCACTTCCTCGGCATGGGACGGACCCGATAGCACAGCCAGTCGCAGTCGTGAATCCGTCTCCTGCAAAATCTCACTCATGCGCATGCCTGTGCCGAATTCAATACCCTTCGTGCAGGAAATGAGCGGCGTCCGGTCTGCGATCGGCAGCTCCGCCAGCCTGGCTGCGGTTTCGCGCACTGCTTTGGATGGTAACACCAGCACGAGAAGGCTGGCGTCCCCGGTGGCCTCACCCAGGTTCGAAGTGATGTGGATGGATTCTGGAAGCTCCACTCCGGGGAGCAGCTCCGGGTTGGAACGCAGCGCCTGCATCTGCTGCGCATGCGCTGGATCGTAGGTCCACAAATACACCGGTGAACCTTTGCTCTGCAGCAGGCATGCCAATGCGGTTCCCCACCCTCCGGCACCAAGAACACAAATTTTTCGGGAAAGATCACTCATGATGTCGATTTTGCTTTTTTGCTGAAGCGGCTCTCCGTGCCTGCGCGGAGGCGCTGAATGTTGCTGCGATGCCGCCAGATCGCAAGCACTCCAATGAGCACAGCGAATCCTGCCAGCAACCATGAGCCAGTGGGAAAAAAGATCTCGCGGAGAATTGTCAACACCGGCAACAAGCCCGCAGCCACAATCGAAGCAAGTGACACATAGCGGCTGATCGCAAATACCAATGCCCATGCGATGAGCACCCCCAGCATGATCCAGGGCATCAACGCAAGCAGGGCTCCTGCCGAAGTCGCAATGCCTTTTCCGCCACGGAAACCCAGCCAACATGTGAAGTTGTGACCGAGGATTGCAAAAATGGCAGCAAGAATCATGGCCACATCGACCACAGCATCCGGACTGAGCAATCGCGCTGCGACCACCGGTGCAAGCCCTTTCAAAAAATCCAGTACAAATGCCGTGCTGCCCCAACCCCTGCCAACGACCCGGAAGACGTTGGTTGCACCTATATTGCCGCTTCCGTGCTCGCGGATATCGATGCTATGAGCCTTCCCGATCAGAAAACCAATCGGGATGGAGCCCACGAAGTACGCCCCCGCGGCCAGCAATAATAGGAAGACTGAATGATGCACTGATGGCAGTCTTTCTCAGATTTCACTTTTAACTCAACTGAAATCCCCCATGGTTCCCGCAATGACAGGACCACAAAAAATTACCGGCCTCACGTGCCTCGCATTGGTGGTGGCAAACATGATCGGCACTGGAGTGTTCACCAGTCTGGGGTTTCAGGTCGTGGACATCGACAGCACTGCGGTGATTCTTGCTCTGTGGATGCTGGGAGGGCTGCTCGCATTCTGTGGCGCGACCGCTTACGCCGAACTCGCACTCGCACTCCCCAGGTCCGGTGGAGAATACCATTTTCTCTCGCGCATTTTTCACCCCGCTGCCGGATTTATCGCCGGTATCACCTCCGCTACCGTGGGGTTTGCAGCGCCGGTGGCACTGGCCTCCATGGCATTTGCGGAGTATTTCGTCGCCGTGGCACGATGGGGGAATTCCAATGTCCTCGCGCTTGCGGTTGCGGCTCTTGTGACCGGTGTGCACTTGATCTCGCTGAAAACCGGCAGCCGTTTTCAGCAAATATTCACCGTCCTAAAAATCGCGCTGATAATGGTATTCATCGTTGCGGGATATTCGATGGTTGCGGAGCCGTTGGAAGTCTCTCTCGTGCCGGCTGCTCCTGAGTTGCCTCAATTTTTCTCGGCCGCTTTTGCGATCTCGCTCATGTACGTGATGTATTCCTACTCCGGCTGGAATGCGGTGGTCTACATCATTGGCGAAGTGCATGAGCCGCGACGGGTAGTCATGCCTGCATTGGTGGGCGGCACTTTGTTCGTCGCGCTTCTTTATGTGCTCATCAATTATGTTTTCCTGCGGGCTGCACCCATGGAAGCGTATGCAGGACAACTTGAAGCCGGACAAATCGCGGCGACGGCAATCTTCGGCGAGGCCGGAGGCAGACTCATGTCGGGGCTCATTTGCCTGGGGCTCATTTCCGCAATCAGCGCGATGATGTGGGCCGGGCCGCGCGTGCTCCAAGTCATGGGCGAAGATGCTCCCGTGCTCAGGTTTTTTGCTCATAAAAACCAGGGTGGTATTCCTGCCCGGGCAGTCATTTTCCAATTTGTGCTGGTGGCGATCTTCATCATCAGCGGCAGCTTCGAGTCGGTGCTGCTCTACACGCAGTTCACGCTGACGCTGTGCACGTTTGCGACGGTCCTTGGTTTGATCGTTTTGCGGTTCCGTGAGCCGGATCTTGAGCGTCCGCATAAGTGCTGGGGTTATCCAATCACGCCACTGTTTTTTCTGGCAATCACGGGATTCACGATGTGGCATTTACTTTTCTCAAAAACCACAGAATCGCTACTCGGGTTGGCAACGCTCGCTGCCGGACTTATTTTGTTTTACGTAAAACGGCGGTGAACATGCCTTCCCAGGGAGCGGACGCCTCGACGAGCGTCCAGCCAGTTTGTCCTCCCAGCTGCTGCAAATCCTCAGGGCCAAGAAATAAGCAATCAAACCAATCCGATGAGGCGTTTCCGTATCGGATGCGGATTCGCAATTGCCCTGGATAATTGCCTGCCTCTGCATTTGCACGCTGCCAAGAGGTGTCCAGCACTCGTGGATATTCGCCCGGATCCAGCGATTGAATCAATAAAACCGCTTCAGGATTTGCCAGCTCCGCAAGTCGGGTCATGAGCACAGGAGCCGTCTGGCGGTTGCTGAGAAATCCGCCATTGTTGCCAAGCAACAAAATAGAATCAAAGCTGCTCAGCCCGTCGGGCAAATCCTGAATATCCGCAACCCGTGCATCCGCTACCCCTTGCTCCGCTGCCACTTCAACAGCCAAAGGCGAAGAATCGAGAGCAACCACCTCGTGGCCGCGCTCCTGCAAATATAAAGAGTGCCTTCCACCCGCGCAGCCCAGATCCAACACGCGGCCATGCACGTGCGTCATGGCCCATTTTTCCTGCTGCGGCCAATCTTCATACTCCGCCAGATACAGATCGGGCCCAGCTCCCAGTGCAATAAATCCATCCGACCGCTCGACCACCTCCCATGCGGCAAGCCCATCCGCCGCGTCGCGCAAAGCCATCCCAAATGCATCTTTGAAGGGTGTTTCCATTTCCTGCCAGCATGGCGAAACCAAAGTGATGCGGCAAGTCCGACTGGAAAACCTCAGAGTTCAAGCGTTTTACTTTTATGAAACAATTTCTTATCGCCGCTTCGAAGTCCAAGTTTTTCACGGTATCATTACTGATTCATGTCATGATCGTCGTGCTTCTCGGCACGACAACGCTCGTGCAAAACCTCGTGGAGCCACCCGACATCGAAGGCACCTTTGAGGAGATTGTGGAAGTCCCGCGCACGGTCCAAATGCCCATAACGACCGCGGTTGCCAGACTTTCTGAGCTGCACCCGGCCTTTGAGCCCATGCGAGCGCAACCCCTGCCTGCTATGCAGATCCTGACCACCCCCAATCCGCTTTCAGAAAAGCTGCCGATCTCCGCAACGCGAGCCATTTCCCCGATCCCGCAGAGCCTTCCAAACCCAACAATGGCCGGGCCAGCCAGCCTAACCGCTGAGCTCGCGGGTGAGATGCGTGCGTTCACAGGGTGGGGCAGCGGCAATGAGGGACTCGGCACCGGGAAACCCCTTCACCAACGTGAGTTCGAATTCACCGCATTCCTCGCCCGCTACGGAGGTGGCAACTGGAACTCCACCGTTCAACTCCGCGACAACCAGATCACCGCAGGCAGCCTGCCCAACTTACTCTACCTCATGACTGAGCTTTCCGGCGGACGCATCAAAGCCACTCCGGCCGCCAAACCTTTGACTCTCTCCAGCGATGAACTGTTCGCTGCCCGTCCTCCGTTCATCTTTTTCACCGGGCACCGTGATTTCACACTCACCGAAGCGGAAGTGCAAAACCTGCGAAAATACATCCGCCTCGGTGGCGCAATCTGGGGCGACAGCCAGCTTGCAGGAGAGCGCAGCCGCTTTGACATCGCATTCCGCCGCGAAATGAAGCGCGTCATGCCTGATCGAGACAAAGAATTTTACCCACTCCCCGACGGCCACCCCGTTTTCAGCAGCGGATATTGGAAAGAAATCCAATCCACGCCTCCCGGCATCAATCACTACCACCTGCCGGTATATGCCATGGATTACCTGGGCGAGATTGCCATCATCTACACCGCGAACAACTACGGAGACATGTGGCAGGCAGGCCTGAATAAAAATCTCCACTTTGACATGCGCCGCGATGCGCAGGGCCGTCACGTTGCCATCAACCAAAGTCTTTTTCAGCACCGGGGCAGCTACATCCACAATGTTGAGGAGGAATCCGTGGCCAACTCCTTCAAATTTGGCACCAATGTGATCATGCATTTGATCACCCGCTGGGAGGATAAACTCCGCTCAGCTCCGAAGCTGTAAGCTGAAATGAAACGATCCTGAGCCAATTTCACTTTTCCGCTGGAAAATCCTGCAGCTCGCGCGTATTCCTTGGAGTATGAAATCTCTCCCCGTTCCCGATATGGATGCAATAGAAAGCCGCGGACTGCGCAAATTTCTCATCGCGCTTTCCAAGTCGCGCTTTTTCACGATCTCGCTGTTCATTCACGTGATGATCGTGGTGCTTTTCGGAGGAACAGTGCTTTTTCAGACCTTCGTCGAGCCAGAGGACTTTGAGGGCGCGGCCGCAGGCGGCTTTGTGGAGGCGGCGCAGGCCGTGCAAGTCCCGGCTACCGCGCAGCCTGCGACGACCCAGCCAAATCCCACAGTGCAGCCCGTCAGTGTGACCACAGCGCCAACGATCAGCGCACTCACCACGATGAATCCCTCGCAGGCAACCTTTGCCATGCCCACCATGGTGCCCCGCATCACCCCAGGCCGCGCGATGGAGCAGGTCGCAAGCGCAGCGCCACCGATCTCAGCACTTGGGTCCGGACAAATGACTGCCGCGATCGCCGGCGACATCCGATCATTCACCGAGGGCTGGGGCAAAGGACGCACCGGGAGCGGAACCGGCAGCGGCCTGCGCCAGCGCGAATTTGAGTTCACCGCATTCCTCGCCAAATACCGTGGAGGCAACTGGAACTCCACCGTCCAAATCCGCAACAACAAAATCGCGACGGGCAGCCTGCCAAATATGCTTTACCTCATGAGTGAACTCTCCGGCGGTCGCATCAAAGCAATCCCTGCCGCCGAACCGCTCGACCTCGCCAGCGACAGGATTTTTTCGGAAAAACCACCATTCATCTTTTTCACCGGACACCGCGACTTCACACTCACCGACACGGAAGTTGCCAACCTGCAAAAATACGTACGCATGGGCGGAGCCATTTGGGGAGATAGCCAGCTTGCCGGCCGTCGCAGCCGTTTCGACATCGCATTCCGCCGCGAGATGAAACGCGTCATCCCCGATATTGACAAAGACTTCGAGCCGCTTCCCGCCGACCACCAAATCTTCAGCAGCGGTTACTGGGCGGACATTAAAACCACCCCGCCTGGCGTTAATTACTACCAGGAACCCGTTTATGCCATGAGGTACCTGGGGCAAATTGCCATCTTCTACACCGCAAACAATTATGGAGATATGTGGCAAATGGGCCTCAACAAAGAGATGAAATTTGACATGCGGCGTGATGCTCAAGGTCGTTATGTTGCCATCAACAACGGTCTTTACTCGCTACGCGGCACCTACATTCACAATATCGATGAGGCGTCCGTTCAGACTGCTTTTAAATTTGGCACCAACATCATCATGCACCTGATCACGCGCTGGGAAGACCAACTCCGCGCAGCTCCCCGCTTGTAGCCCCGCCTGCTTGTGCACACCCCGTCGCTCATTCAGAAAAAGCGCGACGGCGACGCACTCTCTGAGGAGGAAATCCGCTGGATGATCCGGGCCTTTACCGATGGCGCAATCCCGGAATACCAGATGAGCGCCTTTGCTATGGCGGTCTTCTTTCAAGGAATGACGCCTGAGGAAAGCGCTGCCTTGACCTCCGCCATGATGCACAGCGGTGTGATCATGGACTACCCCGAGGGCACCCCGCCGAAAGTTGATAAACACTCAACCGGCGGTATTGGCGACAAAGTGTCACTCATCCTTGCGCCGCTTCTTGCTTGCGACGAACTCTGGGTTCCCATGATCTCCGGTCGCGGACTAGGCATTACCGGCGGGACGTTGGATAAATTGGAAAGCATCCCGGGGTTTAATGTGAACCTCGACCGGCCAGCCATGCTGCGCCAACTGGAGAAAATCGGCGTCGTGATGGTAGGCCAGACCGCCGACCTTTGCCCCGCCGATAAAAAACTCTACGCCCTCCGTGATGTCACCGCGACTGTGGAGTCGCGACCACTTATCGTCGCAAGCATCATGTGCAAAAAGCTCGCGGAGTCTCTGGATCGACTGGTGCTTGATGTCAAGTTTGGCAGCGGCGCATTCATGAAAACCCGTGCTGATGCCGAGCTCCTCGCAAACGAACTTAAGGCTGCAGCCGCCAGCCTGCCCGTTGAAGTTTCCAGCCGGCTCACGCTCATGGAGGAACCGCTCGGCTGCGCAGTGGGTAATGCCCTCGAAGTAGCCGAGGCAGTAGCCTGTCTGCAAGGCGGCGGTCCTCCCGATCTTCGCGACCTTACTCTGGATCTTTGTGAAGCAGTCTCCACCGTGAACCGTCACCAACTCGCACGCTGGCTCGACGACGGCACCGCCTGGCAGAGGTTCGTAGCAATGACCGAAGCTCAAGGCGGCGATGCAACCGCGCTGGAATCGCTTGCCACCCGCGTGCACGCTGCACCTGTCATCCGCCCGTTGCCCTCACCAGACAACGGGACCGTTACGAAAATGGACGCCGGAACCATAGGCCTCGCTTCACTTCAACTTGGTGCCGGACGCAAGTCCAGCGCGGATGCCATCGACTACGCTGTGGGAATCTCCAGCATTCGCAAAACCGGCTGCACCGTGACTTCCGGTGAGCCGCTGCTCCAGGTTCATGCCCGGAGCGAGTCCGACGCCGACGCTGCAATCCAGGCTCTGGCGAGCGCAATCGACATTCGTTAGGTACGCGACCATCTGCACAAGGTTGAGACCAGTCTCCATTCCTGTGAAATAGGCTTAGTGATTCTCATAATTAAAACTAATTATTCCGACTAATCGATAGTTTATTGCTCTAATCACATCATTCGCAGCTAAAGTCTTGCATTAAGTGCTCTCCCCGAACGATTACCGCAACCCACCTGTGAATAAGCGCGAATTCTGCACGTTTCTCCCCTGGAAGTTCCGAACTGGTGCGCATGATGCTAATCAGCCCGACTTTCAGGATTCGGAAGGATTGTGAGTCGCGAAGCCCCATTTTACATTGTTTTTAGTAAAAGGACTCCACCACAGGGAGTTCAGATCCTGGCTGCGACGACGGGGTAATGGATTTCGGGCGGCGGTTGCTCGGGCAGATTTAGTTTTATCTGGTTGAGGAGTAGTTGCTGGACTTTGTCGGGCTTGGTGAAGCGTCTCCTGCCATCCAAAAGTGGGTCGGGAGTCCGATCCTCCGGGAAGAGGTGGAGGTCATGGGGACGTTGGTTTTCATCAAGGACAGAAATAGCCTGCGTCCAAGCCGCTTTCTCACTGTCGTTGATCTCGCCCAGATAGAGCACCGTTTTCTGAACAGTCTTGCCAGGGGAGTGACGGCGGTTTTCCACAACACTCCAGTAGCGGTGCTCTTTCCCATCTTTAAAACGTTTATTGTTGCGCAAAAACATGGCAGATATCGCATGAAACCAGCAGGGGTGTCCATGGGGTGGGTCTCCACCACCGCGCGTTTCGAAAGCAGGACCTAGTAAAATAAAGGGTTCCAGCGGCTAACTTGTGCAAAAATAGCTACTTTTGGCCGCGAATCCTGAAAGTCAGGTTAATCCTCATTTAGAGGTTTTTGCGGAAAGAATCTCGCACGACCCAACACTGCAAGATGCTCGGTTTTACGGGGCGCCTCTGTTTGGAAATGCACGATATCCCAGTGCGCTGAAGCGAATAAGTAATCCAGTCGCAACCACGGACCTAACCGTCCCATCGGGTCCAAAGCGTTGCCGGGATACGAATACGCATGGCCTCCTCCGCCCACCCGATGGAAGTCCTGAAACTGCCTCGCCACTTTGCGATACAAGGCCCCGCGTGGCACCATGTTAAAATCGCCACCCAGAATCACCGGCCCCTCCTCCGCTGCCACCCGCTCCATCAGTTGATCCAGAAGCGAGAAGCGCTCCTTCCAATAAGTCGCCGGGTCGGGCAGGTACGTGATCTTACGCACAGCCGGATCCCACCAGTGGCTCAGCGCAAATCGCGGCGTGGGCATATGAACGTTGTAGATGACCACATCCGTATCCTGCCATCGCACTACAAACCGCCCTGCGCACGGCAACCCACGTCGCTCAGTCTGGAGATAAATCAGCTCCTTCTCCACGATGGGATGTTTGCTAAGGATCAGAAACTCATCGACCAGCTCGCCGCTGTAATCGGGAAATAACCGCATGTATTTGTGCATGAGATGATTGGCCTCCTGAAGCAAAATAATATCGACTCCTTCGGCAGTCACAAAATCCTCCAATCCCTGCTCCAGCGTGCCTCCGCGGTTAAAGCTCACCAGCGTAAGCGCTGGCTCCGGGCTGCGGTCGAAGCGCGGATTCCATTGCGGCGAAAGATGAATCCCAAAAAACCAGCATGCCTGGAGCGCCAGCGGGATGAGAAGTTTGGGCCTGATAAAAATGGCAGCCAGCCCGAGCAGCAACGCCGGGATCATCCAAAGCGAAGCCGGTAAAAACAACAGAGCTGCCGTAAAAGGCGTTCGCTCACCAATCGCCGAAAGCGTGATCAAGCCCAGCGTCCCGCCGATCACCCAAAGGGCCGTGATCCACGAAAGCCATTTTTGAAGCCGAAGTTTCATCGCGCTCACACATACCACATCGCGCAACGCATGAATGCGTAAAAAATCAGCGGAACATCAACACCGGCACTTTGCAGGTGCGCACCATCGCCGTCGTCGTGCTGCCCACCATCAATTGGCGAATACGCGAATGCCCGTAAGCACCCATCACCAACAAACCAATTTGCTCCCGCTCAATAGCCTCGGCAATCACATGCTCAGCATCGCCAGCCACCGCGGCCACAGTCACTTCGTAACCCGCAGCGCGCAATTTCCCCGCCGCCTCATTGAGGTACCACTGAGCGTCGGAATCAATTTTACCCGCACGCAACAAATGGCAATGCAGCCCCTTCAGCAGCGGATTCTCCTGCGTAAACACGATTGCTTTTTCCACACTCGGGCCACCATCATACGCCACCAGAAATTTCTCAATCGGCTGAAATTTCCGCGATGTGACCAGCACCGGACGAATGCTCCCGCGGATCACACGTTCCAGATTCGAGCCAAGGTGCAGCTTCGCGAAATCCGCCGATTCCCCACGCTTACCAAGCACGACCAGCTCCGCATCCTCCTCCATTTTCGTCACCGACTCGACCAACCGGCCATGCAATTGCTCGGTCGTCACCTGCCCGACGCCAGCCTCAGTCAGATGCCGCTTTGCCTCGATCAAGATACTTTTACCGCGCTCACGGGCCAGACGGTTTTTCGTTTCCTCAAAATCCACCAGCTCGCTGAGCAATTCCGCGCCAGTGCCCGGCCCAAGATTCCCACTCAGGTCAACGACATCCGCGCGCTCACGATGTGGGTCGAGCATGTGAATGACATGCACCGATGCCGAGCAGCGCTGAGCCGCCCATGCAGTGTGATCGTATACGCTGACCGAGTAAACAGAGCCGTCCGTGCAAGCGAGGATGTGATTCATAGTGGTGAAGGGGTCGGGGGTCAATGGAGAGGCATTTCATCGGAGGCACCGGCTTTATCGTGCACTGCCACGCGCCAGACTAATGTGGCGCTGGCTTCATTGAGTCCGATCACATTGACCTTGGCACCATCGCGGCGGAACTTCAATACGACTTTGT
>JBGTCP010000345.1:0-6293 GCA_041748815.1 Chthoniobacterales bacterium | reverse complement strand
TGACGGACTTCACCGCGAATTTTTCCCTCATGTGTACGAAGGGCACTCGCACGACCTCTACACTTACGACGAGAAAGATCTGCTTTCCCGTTACGAAAAAGCCATCGATGGTGAACCTTTACTGGAAGTCTGCTGCAATACGAAAGTAGTGCGCGTAGAGAGAAGTGCTGATGCGCTGACCGGCTTGGTCCTGGAAGGTGAGAAAAACGGAAGAGTAACAGCGAAAGTTTACCTCGAAGGGACAGCCAACGGAAACCTCGCCGCAATGGCTGACATTCCCTTCCACCTAGGAAGGGAGAGCGATGGTTTAATGCAGCCTGCCACGCTCACCTTTCGTGTGGAAGGTATGGATGTTTCTAAATTTCAAAGTCCACTGCCAGCCGGACGTATCCGAAATTGGGCTGAATTGGGTGCCGTCAATTCGGAATTAACGGCGGCTTATCTGGATGCCAAAAGGGCTGGACTCCTGGACATTCCCAAGAACAGCGTGCTTTTGCTGCCACATCCGGCGCATCCCGATTGGGCGGCTTTCAACCAAACCCGGATTCCAAATGTGGATCCTACCTCTTCCACTTCGCTTGAAGCAGGGATGGCAGAAGGTCACAGGCAGGTGAATGAGTTTTTTAACTTTCTACGCCAACACCCGGCCTTTCGAGCTGCGGAGCTTGCTGAGATTTCACCCATGCTCGGCATTCGGGAAGGCCGCCGGATTCAGGGTGAGTACACACTCACCAAAGAAGATTGCATGGGGGAGGCGCGTTTTGACGACATGGTGGCCGCCTGCGGATATGCTTTGGATATTCACGACCCGCAGGGCGGGGACACATCTCTTGTTGGCATCCCTGGATCCGGCTATTATCATATTCCGTATCGCAGTTTAATTCCCGTCAATGCATCAAATCTTCTCGTCGCCTCCCGCTGCATTAGTGGCTCGCATGAGGCCCACTCCTCCTATCGGGTGATGGCCCCGCTTTCCTCCATTGGTATGGCTGCCGGGGCCGCTGCGGCAATCGTTATCCATGAGGGCTTGGCTGATGTCCGGGCAGTCCCGCCGCCAGTGATCCGCAGCATCCTGAGTGGCATGGGGCAGTTCATCGAAGGTGACGCAGTGGCACCTCTTTGGTTGCAGACATCACGCAAGAAGCGGCTGAATGGCTCGCCGGTTCCCGACAAATCCACTGATACTGTCCCAGTGTCCTGCGCTTGAAGAAATTGAATGTACGGGCGAGTGTCTGGAACGTTTCCTCCATGACGAATCCTCCCCCAATCCCTTTCTCAACCCGGTCACCATTCACCTGTAGGTCGGCGCGGGCTTTTTCCTTGATTGAGCTACTTGCGGTGATCGCATTGATTGGCGTGCTCGCAGCACTGACTATTCCGGCTATCAATTCAATGGGGGCCGCGTCAGATGTTACTCACACCGCTGTTGGCGTGGCTGGTGCGTTGGAACTCGCAAGAAGCGAGGCCGTGGCCCGGCAAACTTATGTATGGGCGGCTTTTGAGCCGCTCACGGAAGGGGATGAGAGCCGACTGCTTGTGGCATTGATGGCTTCGATCAACGGTGCGCCCGACCCTGGCCAGGCGAATCTCCGCCCATTAGGCAGAATTTTGAGTTTCAATCAAATAGACATCACCGAGGTGGCGGCGCTTGGAATTTCCGGCATTCCGGCAGGCGTTAGCGAGCTTGGGGGAAACGGGATTACTTTCGAAGAAGGGCAGCGTGCTTTTTCTGCCGGTCAGTCGATCACTTTCACTCCTCAGGGCGAAGCTCTGCTCAGCGGTTCTCCGTCGCGACTGGATGGCTTCGACCCATGGATCGGCATTGGTCTCCGGGGCAGCACTCAGCCAGATAACGTGGTCGCAGTCCTTGTGGACGGCAGCACCGGGATCGCAACCATTCGCCGGCCGCAATGAAGCATCCTAATATCCGCCCAGCGCTGAAGATCGAGGCTGCTGTCATCAGTAAGATGCGCTGCTGCCAGGCCTTTTCGTTGGTGGAAGTCACCCTCGCTCTCGGGATCATCACCTTCGGAATGGTGGCTCTCTTCGGGCTGCTACCCGTCGGATTGCTTTCCGTCAAAAACGCTACCGAGTCCGCAGGCGCAACGAATGCTGCGGTGAAATTTTCAAACGCCATCCGCATGGCAGAGACCGAAGATGGAATCGCATATCGAGCCTTCGTCGGGGAAAACATCGTTGATTACAGCGTAGGAGGGGGAACCGTGGAGGTGCCTCTGTTCAGTCTTGCCCTTGGCGGCGCGCAAACCGATGTGGAAAATGAAGAGCGCCTGATTGCCGCGATCACGATCATTCCTCCGGAAACTCAGGGGCTCACCGGGAAAGCTTTCATCAGCATCGCATGGCCCGCGAAAAGCTCCTATGAGGATGGAGTTTGGTCCAATCATGAAGGCTCACTCACAACCGGGATCCAATTTCTTCCACAAAGATGAGGAACCCGGAACATGCACCGCAAGATGGATCGATGAGCAACCCTGCTGTATTTTGGGCCGGGGCTTTCACGCTCACAGAAGTTCTGGTGGCCACCGCCGTGTTCGGCCTCATCCTTGCCATGACAATGCAATTGTTGAACAGCACTCTCTCATCAACAAAGGCAGTGGGACAGAGACTCAATGCGTCACAAGCAGCCCGTCAGGCTCTGGATGTGATCGCGATGGACATTCGCAACAGCTTCATTGATGAGTCCACATCCCTGTTGGTCGGTGAGCATCGGGTGGCCGATACGCTGGCCATGCTCACCAAGCGCAGGGGCCCCAAAGGCATAGAATCGCGTTTCCTGGCTGTCCGCTACCGGCTCCGGGATCAGGAGCTGCTGCGCTATTTTGGCAGTTTTGGATACGATGAGACAACCACGTTGAATCCAGGTGCCGCCGCCACAAGCGAATCCGTACTGGCAAACGGGGTCCTTGCAATTGCCGTTCAGGCAGTCCTTCGCGATGGGTCCCTGGCCGAAGCCCACACTGGAGGGGCGGGTTGGAGCACCAATTCCTACCATGGCCAACCAACACCCGAAAATCATCTCGCGTTAATAAGCTGCCCGTCCGCCTGGTCGAATGACGAACCGGCGCCCTGTGTGCAAGCACTGGAAATCACCATCGCTTGCGTAGATCCGGTCGGCCTCGCACTTTTGGATGATCAGGGAAGCGCCGCCTCGACGGCGGCGGAATTAACGGTAGAAAATCCTTCCATGGCAGGGGCCAACCACTGGGAGCGGGTGGGAGATGAGTTGGACGGAATCCCTGCTCCGGCGAGGCAGGCCATCCGTATCGTTAATATGAGCATCTTGCTGCCATGAAGTATCGGTTCAAAAAACATCCCCTCTCAAGCCCTCCGGAGGGAGCGGCCCTCGTCGTCTCTCTGCTCATTCTGGTGCTTCTCACGATCGCCGTACTCGCGTTTTTCTCACGGGCCACATCGAACCGGCTTGTGGAATCGAGTCGCTCCAGCCGCGTTTTGGCAGAGCAGGTTGCACGTAGCGGTCTCGATCACGTCACCTCGACTCTGATCCAGGAAATTGCGAACCCTGCGAACTCGACTGAAATGGGTGGTGCCGAAGGTGTCGCTCCCTACTTTTATCCGCAGACCTCGGAGAATGCGCTTCCCGCCCGCAAAATCTGGACGGATGAACCCCCTGCCGGTTTCAACAATCTCATCCGGCAAAGCCTTCCCTCGGCCGACTCCAGCGCCTCGGGTGACAGCACCGCAGCGCCGGCGATGAATGGACGCATCATCACCCCCAGGCGCTGGAGTGAACCAACTCTGACCGACGCGTTCACAGCAACGGATCAATTGCCTCACTGGATCTACCTTCTGCGGGATGGAGGGCTGTCGGACTCACTCCAGCCTGAGGTCGTGGGGCGTTTTGCCTATCAGGTCTACAGTTACGACGGGTTGATAGACATTAATGTTGCCGGGCACCCCTCGACTATTGACGATGAGGATCTCCATGAAATCCGTGGAACTCTCGCTGCGGCGAATCTCGGGGAAATCCCCGGGATTCCGGATCCTGATACGTTTATCCAGTGGAGAAATGCAAACACCGGTACAGACTCCTCTGCCTATGCTGATTCTGTTCTGGCGCGTGGCAATGATGGCTTTTTCGCTGCTGCTCAGGGAGATAATCAGATAGTCAGCCGCAGAGACCTTATCCGGTTGGCTCACGCAGAGACCAAGGGCCTCACTCCCGGAGCTCTCCCGCATGTCACTCACTTCAGCCGCGAAGTAAACGCCCCCACGTTCTCCTACCCGGCAGCACCGGATAGCCCGGATTCTGGAAACCCATGGAATGCCACGGCGGAAAATACTCCGCTGGGCAATGACCAGAATCCGAATCCACTCAGCTTGCGAATGAGTGCCGACGGGGAGGCTCTGGACGGCTTTCGATGGAAAGCTGGAAATCCGATCATGCCCCGCCGCTTCCCGCTGGGTCGGCTGCGCATGGTTGCTTTTGATGCCACGTCCGCCTCTGGAAGCGAGGCACACCGCTACTTCGGATTGCTTCGGGCATCCGACTCCGGTCCGTGGACTTACACGAGTCCCGATTCCACGTCTCCAGCCGGGACGATCAAAACCCTTGCGCAGGTGGCTGCTTTGACAGGCAACGCAACCCGCGAGCCGGATTTTTTTGAGCTCCTCAAAGCAGCCATTCACCGGCACTCTCTGGGCGTGCATGGCGGAAATCCCTCGACCACATCTGGCCGTTCCTGGGCGAACAACCAGCCGGACCTGGATGCGTTGCCTGACCTGCAAATTCTGCGCATTGGAGCGAACATCATCGACCAGGCCGACGCGGATAGCTTCCCTACCACCATCACCTACACACCCACGATCATCGTGGAAGGCAATCCTGTGCCCATTCCCATGGATGTCTATGGCATTGAAAATCTTCCTTACATCAGCGAACTCCAATTCCGGGCAGTCCTTGCTAACAGCCCGGGCTACCCGGATGCATGGTCCGATCCCGGCCCGTCCACCCGATTGGTCGAACCTCAAATCGTGCCGGAACTCTGGAACCCGCATCGCGAAACTTCCGGCCTTACAAGCCTGCCGGAAAGTATCCGGTTTTATGTGACCGGTCGGACACGGTATGTCGCACGCGCACGCACCAATGCCAGCACCTCAGCAACTTCGATCGATTCGAGTTATGCTGGCCCGAGAATGAACACGTACGGACTCACTCAAGAGGAGGGAGACATCGCAGATGGCAATCCGGTCAACAACGCGGGCTATATCCAAATCGCAAGCACAGCCTTCTCCAATTTTCACAATCCGAGAGCGATCCGCGAAGCCTGGGCATCCGCGAGTTCGCCCACCGACAGTTATGGCGTGCTGCCTTACCACGAAACCCGGATTTTCGGAGTGACCGGTGCAGCAAAGTTCGAGGCATTTGCGCGACCACCCGGCACCACGACGGACACAGCCCGACTTAATGCCTGGGACGGCTATTTTTCGCTCAATCCACCGAACAATGGCAAAAAACTTTTTGAATTGAATCCCGGCAGCAGCGGTTACGGCCTCAATGCCGTATTGGCATTTAAGGATCACAAAGGGAATTTTCATCCCTACACCTCGTATGTTGGCGTCACTGCTCGCGACGGCCGGTTCGGGACACTCTATGACCGCTTCGGACTGGGGGGCGCAAGCTCCAGTTCCTCCGGGCTGTATATGTGGATGTTTGATTCCCCGGATTTACCCACTCTGTCCGGTGCTGAATGGAACCAAAACGCCGGGCCACTTCCGGCGGCCAGGTGGACGACCAGGCTGGATTACCTGCGTGGCTTTAGTTATTACACGGAAAAGGCCGACCCGCGAACATCAAGGTTCGGTGCGGCCGGGATGTATTCGGGACTCACACTCGACCTCGAACCTAGAAACTCAAGAAACTCCGGGAAGGGAACGATCCTCCGCGAAGGAAATCCTGCTCTGGGAACAGCGAATCTTGTGATCCGCAACAATCCGCCGAATCCCGAGGCCAATTCGTATTTTCCCGGTCTCCTGGCGGCCAATTCCTCCGCCCGCAACAGTTTCACCTACGACCACGGCCCCACCTCCGCAGTCCAAACGGGTCGTGTTCGCCCCGGGGATGATTATTTCAACGATCTGGAAGGCGGCTTGACCACCTCGCTCATGAACCCTTCCAACGCCACCGCAAGACCCATCGTGCTTAACCGGGCTATTCGTTCAGTCGGTGAGCTTGGTTACGCGTTTCGCGACATGCCCTTCAAGAGCCTCGACTTTTTCTCCGAAGTCAGCGCCGATGCGGCACTCAGTGATTA
>JBGTCP010000344.1:0-2633 GCA_041748815.1 Chthoniobacterales bacterium | reverse complement strand
TCGCGGCTTCCGCAATTCGGGCAATATTTTTCGCCATCCTTATCGGGCAGCTGATCATCGCGATGACGCGCTTTGCAGCTCCGGCAATCCACCATGGGATCGCAGAATGTGGCCTCGTGGCCGCTGGCTTTCCAGACGTTGCGGTTCATGAGGATGGAGCCGTCCATGCCGACGATGTCGTCGCGTTCCTGCGTCATGCAGCGCCACCAGTAGTCTTTTAAATTCCGTTTCAGTTCGACGCCGAGAGGACCGTAATCCCAGCAACCATTCAGACCTCCGTAAATTTCACTGGATTGGAAAATGAATCCGCGCCTTTTGCAAAGGCTGACAATGCGTTCCATGTGTGCGGTTTTGGAGATCTCTTTATTCATATCGGGCCGCGCACTATGGAGAGTGCTGCAGTCGTTGACAAGCCCGGATGCGATGCAGGCGGCGCAAGATTACAGCGTGACATTTGCTCGCATGCATTGAATGTTCGCCCGATTGATGGCTCACAAACATTCACATCTCGCTCTGGACACCCGATCCAGATTGCTGCTCCTCGATGATGATGAGGTCTTCTGTGAGACGTTGCAAACTCTGCTGGAGCTCGAAGGTTTCAAAGTGACAGTGGTTCACAAGGGCGTGGATGGTGTGCGCGAGCTGATGGAGCGCGATTTCGATGCAATCATTTGCGACATGAACATGCCCACGATGCCCGGCAATTTATTCTATCTGGCCGTGCAGCGCATGAAACCTCACCTTTGCCGCCGGTTTATTTTTGTCACCGGCGATCTTGGGAATCCCGCCATTGCCAGATTTCTTGCAGGTGCTGAGGGTTATAAGCTCTACAAGCCCATTTCCACCACCGAGCTGGTGGAAAAAGTGGTGCTCATCATGAATGAAACTGACATCCTCATCAAAGCGGACGATTCCGACATCTAAATCAACTCTGCCAATCTTTTGATTGTGCCCCTGGAGTTCTGCGGTTATCACAACCGCTCTCCATTATGCCTGAAGAATCTTCCCGCAAGTCGCTCGATGAGCGCAACCAGATGACCGACATCGAACGTCTGCGCCACTCCACCGCCCACGTGTTGGCCAGCGCCGTGCTTAAGATCTGGCCGGGCGCGCAATTCGCCGCGGGTCCACCCGTGGAGAACGGATTTTACTATGACGTCGAGATGGAGCACCGGCTTTCCAACGAGGATTTCCCCCGCATCGAGGAGGAAATGAAAAAGGTCATTAAGGAAAATCAGCGCTTCGAGCGACGCGCGGTCTCCCGCGACGAAGCGCTGCAGATGGCACAGAGCGGTCGTCTTGCCGCACTGGGCGAGCGGGCTGTTCCCAGTAAATTCAAGCTCGACCTGCTCAGCGACATCCCGGAGGACGAGGAGATTTCACTCTTCACGAATGGCCAGTTTATCGACCTGTGTGCCGGTCCGCACATTGGCTTCAGCAAGCAGATCAAAGCCTACAAGCTCATGTCTGTGGCGAGCGCTTATTACAAAGGCGACGCGGCCAACCCGCAGCTCCAGCGCATTTACGGCACTGCCTTCCCTTCCAAAGAAGAAATGGAAGCCTACTTGTACCAGATCGAAGAAGCCAAAAAACGCGATCATCGCCGCATCGGCAAAGACTTGGAGCTTTTCCACATCGATCCTGCGGTCGGTCAGGGCCTCGTGCTTTGGTTGCCAAATGGAGCAATTGTGCGCCAGGCGTTGCAGGACTTCATCAGCGAAGAGCTTCGTAAAGGCGGCTATCAGCAGGTGTTCACTCCACACATCGGCAATCTGGATCTCTACAGGACTTCGGGGCATTTCCCGTATTACAGCGAAAGTCAGTTCAGCCCGCTTGTTGAGCGCGAGGCATTGGATGCGTTAGCCGATGAGGGCTGCGGATGCGGCGAACTTTCCAACCGCCTCTCCAGCGGAGCGATCAATGGTTTTTTGCTCAAGCCGATGAACTGCCCGATGCACATCAAGATCTTTGACGCGCATCCGCATTCCTACCGCGACCTGCCGGTGCGGCTCGCGGAGTTTGGCACGGTCTATCGGTGGGAACAATCCGGTGAGCTTAATGGACTCACCCGCGTGCGCGGACTCACTCAGGATGACGCTCATATTTTTTGCACGGACGATCAGGTGGCCGGTGAGATCCGCTCCTGCCTCGAGCTCGTGCAAAAAGTGCTTGGCACTTTGGGCATGCAGGATTACCGCGTGCGGGTCGGATTGCGCGACCCCGATGGATCGAAATACGTTGGCGATGCGGAGGTCTGGAACAAAGCCGAAGCCACATTGCGCGATGCTGCGGGATCGCTTGGCGTGCCCTTCAGCGAGGAAGCTGGAGAGGCTGCATTTTACGGACCGAAGATCGATTTTGTGGTCAAAGATGTCCTGGGCCGCGACTGGCAGCTCGGCACCGTGCAGCTCGACTACAACCTGCCTGAGCGTTTTGATCTGAGCTACATCGGAGCTGATAACAAAGCCCACCGGCCGGTGATGATTCATCGTGCGCCATTCGGCTCGATGGAGCGTTTTGTGGGTGTGCTCATTGAGCATTTTGCCGGCGCATTTCCACTTTGGCTCGCGCCCGAGCAGGTGCGGGTTTTGCCGATCTCCGAGAAGCATGAAGAATATGCGAATGGCGTGCTC
>JBGTCP010000343.1:0-4742 GCA_041748815.1 Chthoniobacterales bacterium | reverse complement strand
GTCGCGTCCATCCAAAAGCTGCTGGAAAACAACACCGCTTTGAATTTCTTGTGGGTGACAGAGTTCCCGCTCCTCGCTTTCAGCCCCGAGGACAACAAGTGGAATGCGGTGCACCATCCCTTCACCCGTCCGATGGCGGAGGACCTGCCTTTGCTGGAATCCGGAGATCACGCAAAAGTGCGCGCCGAAGCATACGATCTCGTACTCAATGGCGTTGAGCTCGGCGGCGGCAGCATCCGAATCCATGAAGCCGACCTGCAAAGCCGCATGTTTGATGTGCTCGGCGTGAGCGGCGAAGAACAGGAAACCATGTTCGGCCACATTTTGAAGGCCTTTAAATTTGGTGCGCCACCTCATGGCGGTATCGCTTTCGGCCTGGACCGCATGGTCATGATGATTGCCGGAGCGGAAAGCATTCGCGACGTCATGGCCTTTCCAAAAAATAACCGCGGCATCGATCTCATGTCGTCCTCACCTTCACAAGTCGATCCCCGCCAGCTACGCGACGTGCATATTGCTTTGAAGTGATCGGTTATCAGTTAGCGGTTAGCAGTGGACGCTAGCGCCTTCGGCGGCGATTAAGAGTCGCTGTGGCCTTGGGCTCCCCCGTCTTCATCGGCGCAGCCTGAATCTCACTGCTAACCGCTAACCGTCCACTGATAACTTCTTCAATCAGCACTCTTGATTATGCGGGTGTTCGCGGCTATCGATATCCGTGAGTAGGATGCGGACATGCGCACACTGCCTCCGCTCTGCTGCCATGATCCGCTTTCAAACCAAAGACGACTACCAGCCGATTGCCATCATTGGCAATGTGCCGGTCAATGTGACCATCCTGTTTGTAGTCTCACACGCGTTGGCTTTTTTTGCGGCAGTCGTGGCAGGCGCGGGAACATTTGCTCCTTTGGCTTACAACTCCGATTCCGTCCTTGGCAAGTTTGCGGTTTGGCAGCTCATCACCTATCCTTGGGTGCACAGTGTTTCGCTTTGGTTTGTGGTTGAAATGGTCATGGTGTTTGTCCTTGGCCGCGAAGTGGAGCGCATGGTCGGGCATCGTGGATTCATTGCGATCATTGTCACCCTCACTTTGGCCTCCAGCCTTTGGCTAACACTGACGGGATTGTTCTCCGTGCACCGATTGCAGGGCACCGGACTCATTGCGCTGGGCATCCTCCTGGTGTTCGCTGCGATTTATCCAAGTGCCGAGCTGATATTGCGGCTTCAGGCGCGATGGGTCGCGACGCTATTTGCCGGAGCGATGGCTTTGTATGCGGCCTCGATGGGCGCATGGCAATCGGTTTGCCTTGTCGCGGTCACCTGCTTTGCGGCACTCTTCTGCGCGAAGTCTCTGGGCATTCATACCGCATTTGCATGGTTTGAAAGCCGACTTCCCCGCAAATCGACTCCCGCTCCTCCGGTTCGCTATGCCCGGCCGATCCCTGTTAAACCCCGCGCTGTCCGCAAATCACCAGAGCCCGATGCCGTCGAGCAGATCGATCCTATTCTTGAAAAAATCTCCCGCCACGGCATCTCGAGCCTCACGCCCGAAGAGCGCAAAACCCTTGAGTCCGCACGCCGCAAGCTCATCGCCAAGGACTCCCACTAAGCTGTGACGCCTGCCAACGACGACGCCGTCCACGAACTCATCCGGATTGTGGAGCAACTTCGCGGTCCAAACGGCTGCCCATGGGACAAAGCGCAAACCCACACATCCCTCCGCAGCGCCTTAATCGAGGAATGTTACGAAGTAGTGGACGCCATCACCGAGGGAGACTCTGTTAATCTACGGGAGGAACTGGGCGACTTACTCCTGCACGTGGTCCTGCATTCGCGCATCGCTGAGGAGGCCGGCACCTTCAATGTGCAAGGTGTCGCCAACGATATTTGTGAAAAACTCATCCGCCGCCACCCGCATGTCTTTGGCGATGACGTCTCCGCCGCAAATCCAGATGAAGTCGTCGCAGTCTGGGAAAAAGCAAAGAGTCTGGAAAAATCCACCCGCACCAGCATCATGGACGGGATTCCCAACTCGCTACCCTCCATCATGCGTGCTGAAAAGGCCGGGAAAAAAGCCGCACGTGTTGGCTTTGACTGGAAAAATCCTGCCGATGTCCTCGACAAGGTTCGCGAGGAAATCGACGAAGTGCAAGTCGCCATGCAGAGCGGGGATGCCGACGCCATCTCGGAGGAAATCGGCGACCTCCTTTTCAGCGTCGTAAATCTCGCCCGTCTCCAGAAGGTCGAAGCCGAACTCCTTCTGCACTCAGCCACCAACAAATTTGTGAGCCGCTTCCAAGCGATGGAAAAACTGCTCACTGAGTCCGGCAGCAGTTTTGAAGCCGAGTCGCTCGAATCCCTCGAGGCACTTTGGGCAAAAGTGAAAGAGCGTTCTGCCCCCGCAGGTCAAACCGTCCCGAAGTAGCGATCCCCGGCATCGCCCAAACCCGGCACGATGTAGGCATTCTCATTCAAGCCGTCATCCACCACTGCGCAAAACACCGGCACATCCGGATGCGCACCGCTCAGCGTCATGAGTCCTTCGGGACAACACAGCAGGCACACAAACGTGATATCTGTAGCGCCGGATTCCTTGAGTTTCGTGATCGCGCTGCTGGCGCTGTTCCCGGTCGCAAGCATCGGATCGATGAGCAGTGTGTGAGCCTGCGGGAGATTCGCGGGTTGTTTGAAGTAGTAGCTGCGCGGCTCCCGGGTTTCCTCGTCACGATACATACCGATGTGTCCCACTGATGCCTGCGGGATCAGCTCCAACACAGCTTCCGCCATGCCCAGCGCCGCGCGCAGGATTGGCACCACCACGACGGGTTTGGTCAACCGGTGCCCTTTCGTTGCCTCGATGGGAGTCTGCACCTCGGTGGTCTCCACTTCAAAATCCCGCGTTACCTCATAGACCATTAACAGCGTAAGCTCCCTCAAGCAGCGCCGGAATTCCTCCGACGGAGTGGACCGGTCGCGGAGGCGGGTGAGATTGGTCCGCACCAGCGGGTGATCCACGATTCGCAGCAATGGGTGATATTTCTGCTCCATGCGGCAGAGTGTCCCATCGCCGCTGCCCCGTCGAGTGAATAGAAGAGTTTGCCAGTGTTCAGTTTGCAGTTTTCAGCACCATGAACCCGAAGCTTCGCTTGATTCTAAAATTGGGACTAGCCTTGGAAAGCCAGAAAACAGCATCTAAGCACACCGTGCTCTCGAACCCACACCGCCCTCAACACTCACGTCATCCCGAAAACTTGAGGGATCTCACATGTGTCCGGTTTGAGCCCACTACCACCGGCATGTTCGAACAATATCCGCAGCGCTTGCCGAACCCGTCCCGCCGGCGAAGCCTTACTTTTACAAGAGGCCTCACAGGTGCGCATCTGAGATCCCTCAATGCTTCGGGATGACGCATGCGTGAGGGGCGGAGATGGAGCGAAAGCTCAACCACGATCTGCATCTCCAGCAGGAAATTCGAAAAATAAAATCCTGTTCTCTTCTTCCTCCTGCTCTCCTGTCCAAAAAAATCCTGTGGATCCTGAAAATCCTGAAATCCTATCGAATAAAACCGTACCGCCCTCCATCTCATAACCGGCCCTCCATACCTTGAGGCTTGCTATCTGATATCAGTCCTAATTTTGATTGATCCGATCCAGTGCACGGGTTACCAACACTCCCCTATGCTCAAAGTTCGTTCTTTCCGTGGCCTTGTGCCCGCTCCTGGTCTGGTCGCAGAAGTGGCCTGCGTTCCTTACGACGTGGTCGATTCCGCTGAAGCCGCAGCCCTTGCGGCAGGTAATCCCCACACACTCCTCCGCGTGGATCGTGCTGAGATGGACTGCCCGCCGGGCACCGACCTGCATTCCGATGTCGTGTATGCAAAAGCCGTGGAGAATTTTGAAAAACTCCAGCACGACAGCGTGCTCGTGCGCGAATCCACTCCGTGTATCTACCTCTATCAGCAAACGATGAATGGCCGGTCCCAAACCGGGATCGCCGCAGTTTGCCATATTGAAGATTACGAAAATGACCTCATCAAAAAGCACGAAAAAACCCGCAAGGACAAAGAGGACGACCGCACCCGTCTCATCGGGGATCTGAAAGCAAATACGGGACCGGTGTTTTTGACATTCCGGGATGATGCCAAGTTGAACTCGCTCATGGAAGAGACGATGCAAGGTGATCCCGACGTGGATTTTGTGGCGCCCGACGGCATCGGGCACAACGTGTGGCGGATCGAAGGCGGCGAGGAATTTTCACGGGCATTTGCCAAGGTCCCCTGCAGCTACGTCGCGGACGGGCATCACCGCACCGCGAGCGCAGCGCGAGTGGGTCGCGAACTCCGCGAAACGAACCCCAACCACACGGGAGACGAAGAATACAATTGGTTCCTCTGTGTCTTGTTCCCGGCCTCGCAACTGCAAATCCTCCCCTACAACAGGGCAGTTGCCGACCTCAATGGCCACACCCCGGAAGCGTTCCTCGTGGCGTGCGCCAGCGCGTTCGAGATTTCAGAGGCATCCTCCCCCGCTCCGTCCGTGCCTGGGATCGTGCATATGTTCTTTGAGAAAAAGTGGCATGCTTTGAAGCCATTGAAGCCGCTGCCGCTGGATCCGGTGTCCCGACTGGACGTCAGTTGGCTGCAGGACAGTTTACTCTCCCCGGTGCTCGGGATCGAGGACCCACGCACCAGTCAACGGATTGAGTTTGTGGGAGGCATCCGCGGCACAGGAGAGTTGGAACAGCGG
>JBGTCP010000342.1:0-1939 GCA_041748815.1 Chthoniobacterales bacterium | reverse complement strand
CAGCAGCGCAAATTGATCCTGCATCCAGGCTTGAGATTTCGCCAGCCATGCAGATACTCATCGCAAATATGAGCATCCAATCCCGCATCGACGAAGAGATCAAAACCGCCATGAAGGCACGTGAGACCGAAAAGGTCAGTTTCCTGCGCACCTTGAAATCCGCCCTCAAAAACAGTGCCATCGAAAAAGGCAGCGCTGCCATCGAACTCTCGGATGCCGACGCGATCACGGTCATCCGCAAGCAGGCCAAACAACGCGAGGATTCCATCACCAGCTTTGAAGCCGGTGGTCGCGCAGACCTCGTCGGTAAAGAACGCCTTGAGCTCGAAATGTTGCAGGCTTATCTTCCCGAGCCGCTCACCGATAAGGAAATTGACGCGCTGGTTCAGAGTGCAATTGCGCAGACCGGGGCAACCGGCAAAGCGCAAATGGGACTGGTCATGAAGGTGGTCCAGGAGCAGGCGCAAGGCCGGGCAGATGGCAAAGCCCTCAGCGCGGCAGTTCAAAAAGCGTTGTCCTGATCCCGGCCGCTGTGGAAAATCTCACTGCCATCATTGTGGCCGCTGGCAGCAGTCAGCGGTTGGGCTTTGATAAATTAACGGCCGACCTTTGCGGGCAGCCGGTTCTCCGACACGCGGTGCAGGCCTTTGCGACATGCGCATTTGTGGATCGCTGCATAGTCGTCACACGCGAGGACCGCATCCATGAGATGCAGGATCTTTTGCATGACTTCGCAAAACCACTCGACATTATTTCCGGAGGTAAAAACCGGCACGATTCGGTCTGGGCGGGCATTCAGGAGGCCGGGACCGCGCAATGGATCTCGGTGCATGACGGAGCCCGGCCACTCATCCGGCCAGATGCCATCGAAGCCTGCTTCGCGCTGGCCCGGGCACACGGCTCTGCCACTTGTGCCGAACCCGTCGCGAACACACTCAAGCGGGCGGATGCCGATCATCGCATCGTGGCCGCCGTGGATCGCACTGATCTTTGGGCGATGCAGACGCCGCAAATTTTCCGACTGGCTCTTTTGCGGAGCGCCTACGAAAAAGTCATCGCGGATGGTCAGGTGGTTACGGACGAAACTTCGGCGCTGGCGGCAGTCGGAGCGCCGGTGTTTCTTTACGAAAATCCAGGGTGGAATTTTAAGATCACATTCCCGCGCGATCTTGATTTGGCCCGGGCCGCGATCTCATTCGCAGGGAAATCACCGGATGAATTGACATAGCTTCATCTGCCGCTACAGTGCAGCTATTGTGCTAAGCCGATTCCTATCTCCCAAGTCAACCCCCGCTCCAGACCCGGTGGAGGAACCGTCAGCCCAAGAACTGCCGCCTCCAGCACCCCGTGAGCCACAGCCGGAACTCAATCCGGCTCCTAAAATCCAAAAAACCTACCATTCCAAAATTATGCCAGAACCTACTGCAAACCGTAATATCCTAGCCAGCGATGTCGAAATCAAAGGCTCCATCAAATTCGCCAACGACCTGACCATCGATGGTCGTATCGAGGGTGAAATCGTCTCCGATGGCGAACTCACCATTGGCGAAAACGCTGAAATCAAAGGCGAGATCCGCACCAAATCTGTCACTGTCCTCGGGCGTGTGAATGGCAACATCACTGTGGCTGAGCGCTGCGAGCTCCGCGCCAAAGCACAGCTCATCGGTGACCTCAAAGCAGCTCGCCTCATAATCGAGGAAGGTGCCACCTTCGTTGGTAAGTCCGAAGTCACTCCGAACAAGGTGAACATGCCGAAGCCCGAAGTTGTCAGCCGCGACGAAAAATCAAAAATTGCTGCTTTCGGTGGCGGCGGAAACTAATCCTCCACACAACTAATTTTTGCGCGGCGTGATGGATGGGCGAAAGCTTTTCCCATCGCGCCGCTTTGCATTTCAACCACTCGTAAATTGCCAAGCGCCCTTAAAAAGCACGAAATCAC
>JBGTCP010000341.1:0-6904 GCA_041748815.1 Chthoniobacterales bacterium | reverse complement strand
AACCCCGATGCCAAAGCGATACATATGGCTCCTGCGCATGGCCTCACCCTGATACGGGTTCTTTATTGAATCCCGCTTGTGCTGCAGATTTCCCACTGATAGGCTAATCAGCTTCGAATGATTGCATTTGGTTTAGCGGTTGGTTTCACGTTGGGGGTTTCGGCGCTGTGCTCCGTGCTGGAGGCAATGATTTTGAGCACCCGCTCTGTCGAGGTCGAGGCGCTCAAACACCGGCGGCCGGCAGCCGGCAAGCTTCTTGAAAATTTTCGCAGCAATCTGGAATCTTCCATCTCTGGAGTCCTCACGGTAAATACTGTTGCGAACACTTTGGGGTCCATCGTGGTGGGAGCTATGGCAACCAATCTCTTCGGCACCTGGTGGGTGGGTGTGATTTCTGGACTAATGACACTCGGGATTTTACTTTTCTCGGAGATCATTCCGAAAAATATCGGAGTGATTTACCGGGTGTCGCTTCAGCCGGTGATGGTGTATCCCCTCGTTGTGATTTGTTGGATTGCAGCACCCGTGTCCTTTTGCACCCGCTGGCTGGTGGGGCGGTTCTTTCCAACTCCTGAGGCTCAGCCGGGCTCAAATGAGATTCTCCTGCTGGCAGGTCAGGAATCGACGCACGGACGGTTGGATCAAACACAGCATCGCCTCATCCATGCTGCTTTGGAACTGGATGAAGCACGGGTCTCTAAAGTCATGACCCCGCGCAGCGTGGTGGTTTGCGGGGGATTTCATGAATCGGTACATGAGTTCCGCGAGCGTTACCCGCGTGTTCCATTCGCCCGTATTCCCGTAATGAATGAGGAAGAGGATGATGTGGTGGGTGTGGTCCGGCGGAAAGACCTTCTCCAGGTCGAGGACTCGGAACGTGCGACCCTCACGCTCGGCGGGCTGATGTTGCAGGCTGTATTCATCCCGGAAGTCGCCAAAATCAGCTCGGCAATCGAGCAACTCCTAGCTGCGCATCAGCAACTCGGCGTGGTCGTGGACGAATTCGGAGCATTCGCCGGAGTGGTCACCCTGGAGGATATTTTTGAGTTCCTTGTGGGGCGGGAGTTTTACGAAAAAGACGACGTCGCGGTAGATATGCGCGAGTTGGCGGTCAAAAAATCTTTGATGGCGATCCAGAGAAAACGCCCGAAATGACTCACTCCGCCGGGACAGCGGGCACCATGGGCTTGAAAGCCTTTTGCAGCGCTTCCACTTCAGCTCCGGCGAGACCGAAAGGAATGGTGATCACGCCATCCGAAATCCGCCGGTCGATCAGCATGTCCATAACCTGACGTCCATTGAGAAAAACCACCAGCGCTTCTTTTCGGTGTTGAATACTAAGCGTGTCGAGAGCCAACTTGCCGTGATTATCAAGATAGAAAACGCAACCGTAAGTGCCGTCATCGGCGGTGTAGGGATGAATCCGCTGCACGTCCATTTCAGAGATCACGGGGATCTTTGAAATGAAAGCTTCGCGGCGTGCATATTCCAATGTGATCGGGGTGGAAAATTTCTCGGTGTCGATGGCTTTGGCCTCCAAATGGAAGCGGAGCGAGATTTTCGGTTTGCGATCTGCCGCTGCATCGGAATGGGTGGGAATCAGGGTCGTCAGTGCCGCAGCGGATAGCGCGAGGGCTAAAAAAATTCGACGTTTTGTCATGGCGCGGATCATGGGGCTGAATGTTGGGAATTGCAACCACCGCGCAAGCAGGGTAAAAAGATCCCTACATGAAACTATGCTTATTCTTTTTGTTGTTGGCGTTTGTCAGCGCGGGGTGCGCGGGCCAGCGGGAACCGGATGCCGATGCGGAAACCTCCGCGGGTCCGGGGTTTGTCACACGTTCCTTAAATATAGTGCGCGGTTCTCCTGATCGGATCGAGGATGTCGGGCGTGCACGCAGCAAGTCGATTGCGATGGAATGCGAAGTCACTCCCTCGCCTGTGAAGCTCAGCGAGACCCGGCGGTTGGATGTGAAATTAAGTGTGGAGAACACCAGCGGGCGGATTGTTACCCTACATTTTCCAACGGCACAGCGCATCGAGATCCAGCTGGTTGGCTCGCAACGCGGCGTGGTTACCCGTTGGTCGGATGACCGGATGTTTGCGCAGGTGATGGGGCAGTTGACGATCAATCCGGGTGAAAAGCTGCGCTTCAGCGAAACGATTTCCACTCGGGATTTGAAACCGGGCGAGGATTACGAGATTGAAGTGTTCATGCCCGGTCAGGCAAACCTGCCCACCATTCGCAAGCCGGTCGTGCTCCAGGACTAATGGCGGGCGCAGGTCCAGTGGGAAGTTCGCCGCACGCGCTGCTGGAGCAATTTTTCGGGCACCGTGAGTTTCTCTCCGCCCAGGAGGAGGTGATTACCGCGATTCTCTCGGGGCGCGACACACTCGTGGTGATGCCGACGGGTGGCGGCAAATCTTTATGTTATCAACTTCCTGCGCTCGCGCTCGATGGACTCACCATCGTCGTGTCCCCGCTCATCGCGCTGATGAAGGACCAGGTCGATGCCCTCCAAGCACGCGGCATTTCAGCTGAGCTGATCAACAGCACGCTCACGCCCAATGAACAAAGCGCCCGCATCCGCCGCATGGAGGCGGGCGAGCTTAAACTGGTCTATGTCGCGCCGGAGCGGTTCCGCAGCCAGCGCTTTGTGGAGGCGCTCAAGCGCACGCGTATTGCGCTTTTTGCCGTGGACGAAGCGCATTGCATCAGCCAGTGGGGGCATGATTTTCGTCCGGATTATTTTTTGCTTTCTCATGCGCTCAGGAAGCTGGGGCATCCGCTCACGGCGGCTTACACAGCTACGGCTACGCCGGAGGTGCGCGCGGATATTGCGGCCCGCCTCGCCTTGCGCGATCCGGCGGAATTTGTCTCAGGATTTGCGCGGCCAAATCTGCAGTTTGTCGTCCATCACACTCCGAACGAATACGAAAAGTCCATGGCAGTCCGGCGCTTGATCGACAGCCACAGAACGGGACTGATTTATTGCTCGACCCGCAAGCATGTCGAGTCGGTGTCGGCGTTGTTGAAGGAATGGAAGGTCGGGCATGTTTCTTATCATGGCGGCATGGCGGATGAGGCGCGCGATGTGGCGCAGGAGGAGTTTGTGAGCGGGAAGGTGGATGTCGCCGTGGCCACAAATGCGTTCGGCATGGGGATTGACCGATCGGACACACGCTTTGTGGCGCACTACGACATCCCGGGGAGCCTCGAGGCGTATTACCAGGAGGCGGGCAGAGCAGGGCGCGATGGGGAGGCTGCTGTGTGCGAATTGCTCTTCAGTCCGGTCGATATCCGCGTGCAGGAATTTTTTCTCGAAGGCGCAAATCCATCCTACACGCTAATCCTTGGCGTCTATGAAATGTTGCGCCGCTCGGCAGGCCCTGACGGCATGGTCCTGCTCACGTCCAAAGAAATTTCGGAACGCCTGGATGTCGGAAAAAATGACATGGCGGTCAACTCCGCGCTCTCGTTGCTGTCGCGCATCGGTGCGATTGAACGCCTCGATGTGCCGGGCCAACGCTCGCGGGGCACACGCGTTGTCGATCTGAACCAACCCGCTTCCCGGCTTGAAATCGACCCGCAGACACTCGCTGACAAAGAGGTGCGGGATCGTGCGAAGTTGCGGGCGATGACGCGTTATGCCGATTCTTTTTCCTGCCGTCAAAAATACATTCTCGAATATTTTGGCGAGCCGAATGCCCAGGGCTGCGGTACTTGTGACCGCTGCATTGCTGCAGAAACGTCGCAGGGGCGCGCGCTGAGCGAGGAGGAATTTCTCGATGTTCGCAAAGCGCTCAGTGGTGTGGCACGCATGTGTTATCGCGGGACGGATGGCGAGTGGGTGGGTCGCTTCGGCAAGGCCCGCATCGTGCAAACGCTTCTCGGCAAACGTTCGAAGGTCGTGGTCGATGCGCAGCATGATCAACTCAGCACATTTGGAATTCTCAAGCACCTCGACAATGCCCGGCTGAACATTCTTTTCCGCGCACTGCATGAAGCGGGCCTGGTGGAAGTTTCCACCGGGCAATATCCTGTCCTTGCGCTCACGGAAAGCGGCGACAAAGTCATGCACGGCAAGTCCGATAACCTCCGTCTTGTCCTGCCCGACACACTCACCGCAGCGCCCCCGCGCAAGCGCCAGCCAGCCGCCAAGGCACCACCACTCACCATCGAAGCCGAGCCGCTTTACGATGTGGAATTATTTGAGCTCCTTCGCGCGCGGCGCATGGAGTTTGCCAAGGAACACAACCTGATGCCGGTCTATCGCGTGTTTCCCGACGCCACACTCAAAGCCTTTGCACGCCTGCTGCCCACCACGGAGGAAGCGGCAGTGCGCATTAATGGCGTGAGCGAATCGAAAGCCCGCGAATATTTCCCCGCATTCCTGCCAATTCTCCTCGCAGCAAAAAAAGGCGGCCAGTAATACTCTCACCCACTTATGTCCGACCCGCTTCTCAGCTCCGAAATCGCAACGCCCCAGATCCGCGCTGTCGATATCCGCCGTTCATTCCGCATCGCTGGTCGTCAAATTGAGGTGCTCAAAGGTGTGTCGCTGGAAATCCGCGCCGGTGAATGCGCCTTCCTTGTCGGCGCATCCGGCGCCGGCAACACCACCCTCCTTTACACGCTTGCCGGCATGGAGCGACCTGAGTCAGGCCGCGTTGAATTTCAGGGCCGCTCACTTTACGATCAATCCGACAACCTCCGGCTCGTCCTGCCTGACACCCTATCCGCAGCGCCTCCGCGCAAACGCCAGCCGGTCGCCAAAGCACCACCACTCACCATCGAAGCCGAGCCGCTTTACGATGTGGAATTGTTTGAGCTTCTTCGCGCACGGCGCATGGAGTTTGCCAAGGAACACAACCTCATGCCGGTCTATCGCGTGTTTCCAGATGCCACACTCAAAGCCTTTGCACGCCTGCTGCCCACCACGGAGGAAGCGGCAGTGCGCATCAATGGCGTGAGCGAATCCAAAGCCCGCGAATATTTCCCCGCATTCCTCCCAATTCTCCTCGCAGCAAAAAAAGGCGGACAGTAATACTCTCACCCACTTATGTCCGACCCGCTCCTCAGCTCCGAAATCGCAACGCCCCAGATCCGCGCAGTCGATATCCGCCGCTCATTCCGCATCGCCGGTCGTCAGATCGAAGTGCTCCAAGGTGTGTCCCTCGAAATCCGCGCCGGTGAATGTGCATTCCTCGTCGGCGCATCCGGCGCTGGCAAGACCACGCTGCTCTACACGCTCGCCGGCATGGAGCGTCCGGAGTCGGGCCGCGTTGAGTTTCAGGGCCGCTCACTTTACGATCAATCCGACAACGCCCGCGCATCGGTCCGCGGCTCCTCCATGGGATTCGTTTTCCAAGGTTATTTTCTGCTCCCGGAACTCACCGCACTCGAGAATGTGATGTTGCCCGCGATGATCCACGGGATTCGTCCCGACGAAAAAGCGACCGCTTTACTCGAAACAGTGGGCCTGGTGGATCGCCTGCACCATTTGCCGAATGAGCTTTCCGGCGGCGAGCAGCAACGCGTGGCCATCGCCCGCGCCATGATCAATGACCCCATCGCGATCTATGCAGATGAACCCACCGGCAATCTCGACTCCCGCACGGGCGGCGTAATCGTGGACCTTCTGCTTGCGCTCACAAAAAGCGTTGGCACCACATTGGTCATCGTGACGCATGACCACCAAATCGCAGAGCGCGGTGACCGCAAATTTCTCATCCAAAATGGACGGTTGGAGATGACATGAGCCTGGATTAACGTTAGACATCCTACGAACTTACTGGGAGAGGTTTTCTCCCAACGGAATATTTTGAATTTATGAAAGTGTATATTGATGGTGAATGGCCGGACGAAGCGGATGCGAAGATCTCCGTCTTCGATCATGGTCTGCTCTATGGCGATGGCGTGTTTGAAGGCATCCGGTTTTACGCCGGCAATGTCTTCCGCCTCGATGAGCACCTTGAGCGACTATACGATTCTGCCAAAGCCATCCTGCTCGAAATTCCTCTTACCATCGATGAGATGCGCGAGGCCACGCTCGAAACCATCCGCCGCAACGAGCTGCGCGATGGCTACATCCGCCTCGTGGTGACCCGCGGGGTGGGGACGCTCGGACTCAGCCCTTTTAATTGCAAACCCTCCGTCATCATCATCGCGGCGAACATCGCGTTATATGCAGAAGAATGTTACACGAAAGGACTCGTGGTTGTCACTTGCGGCACACGCCGTCCGAGTCCGGCTGCGCTCAGCCCATCAATCAAGTCTTTAAATTACCTGAATAATATCATGGCCAAAATCGAGGCCATCAATGCAGGTGCCACCGAAGGCCTCATGCTCAACGAAGAAGGTCTGGTGGCCGAGTGCACGGGCGACAACGTTTTCTACGCACGCAAGGGCACGATCTACACGCCGCCAAATTACGCTGGCTCGCTGCCCGGTATCACGCGCGGAGTGATCTTTGAACTCGCGGCGAAGCTCGGCATTCCCATCATCGAACGCGAGATGACCCGTTACGATATTTACACGTGCGATGAGGCGTTTCTCACCGGCACCGCAGCCGAGGTGATCCCGATGGTTATGCTCGACCGCCGCCATCTGGGCACCGGCGCTCCCGGCGAGATCACTTTGAAGTTGATGGCGGCTTTCCATGATCTCACGCGATCCAGCGGGGTGCCGATTTATCCCTGACCCGTTTGCGACCGATTACGCGCAGTGCGCGTATTACTCAGTAACTTAATGTCCACAAACCAGATCACCGACAGCAACAGCGATTGGATGGAGTCCCACGGACCCCATCACCACATCGTGATTACGAGCCGTGTCCGGTTTGCAAGGAATCTGCGTTCGCTGCCATTCCCAGGATGGGCCCGCAAGCCCGAGCGCCTCGGG
>JBGTCP010000340.1:0-2306 GCA_041748815.1 Chthoniobacterales bacterium | reverse complement strand
TGCGGCGATCACGTTGGCTCAGCGTGTGTTAAAGGGTGGTGAGCGGGAGCTTGAGGATTACCTTGGCTTTCTGAAGTCCGGGGGATCGCGTTATCCCATCGATACATTGCAGTCAGCCGGGGTGGACATGAGCTCGCCCGGGCCCGTGAACCGCGCTTTGGCCAGGTTTGGGGAGTTGGTGACCGAGTTGGAAGAGTTGATCGGGTGACTGAGTGGGGAGATCGTTACGAGGCAGTGGGTGAGCGCAGGCTTGCTAGTGCGTCTTCGATGGCGATGGGGTGGCGGATGCGTTCGAGAAAGATGTTGGTTTCGGTGAAGCCGATGGTGGCGAGTAGCTCCAGCGCTTCGACAAACTGATCACCTGCACGCCTGGGTTCGTGGGCATCCGCTCCAATGACCACGGGGATGTCGCGTTCGAGTATTTCCGCTAGAATTGCAGGCGAGGGGTTCATTTCCTGCACCGTCTTGTAGAGGCCAGAGGTATTGAGCTCCATCGCCGTGCCTACACTTGCAATGCGATCAAGACATTCGCAGATGTGGGGCATGAGTTCCTCGAGATCGTAGGTCAGTGGTTGGATGTTTTTGATCAGGTCGGGATGGCTCAGAGTGTCGAAGAGGCCTGTCTCCGCGGCCTCTGCGAGGTGGGTGAAATACGTGCGCTGATACTCCTTCATGTCGCCGTGGAAATACATTTCACGGTATTCGGGAATCTGCGGATGCACGGAGCCGAGGATGTGGTGAAAGGGTCCCCGCTTGTGCAGTTCACGGATGTAGTCCTCAGTGCCAGGCACGAAATCCGTTTCGAGGCCCAACCTGACATCCAGTGTTCCTTCCCAGTCGCGGCGGGTGCGGTCGACGAGTGCGACGTATTCCTCAAACTCGGATTCACGCATCCGCACCGAGGCTGAGTAACCATTGGGAATGGGATTGTGGCAGGTGACGATGATACCCTTGAGTCCGCGATCCAGCGCGACGGCTGCATACTCCGAGGGTTCGCCCATGGCATGGCGGCACAGTGGTGTGTGCATGTGGGTTTCGTAAAGAACGCGCTCATCTTTCATATGAGCTACTACGCTCCCGTAATGCATCGCGGATGGCAAGCGTATCCGTGCTTGTGCATCACTGACGGTGAATGCATGTTGGGAAGGTATGACATCCGCTCCCGCCCGTCCGGCCACCAAGCCTTTTCATGTGATGACGAAGCCCATCGGGCCGAAGTGCAATATCGATTGCACGTATTGCTTCTATCTGGAGAAAGAAGCGCTATTTGGCCCGGATGAACGTTTTCGCATGACCGACGAGGCGCTGGAGAATTATGTGAAATCCTACATTGAATCGCAGCCAACCCGCGAGATCACCTTCGCATGGCAGGGTGGGGAACCGACGTTGCTGGGAGTCAATTTTTTCCGCAAGGCCGTCGAATTTCAAAAAAAACATGGCACCGGGCGGGTGATCGACAATGCTTTTCAAACGAATGCCACATTGGTCAATGACGAGTGGGCGCAATTTTTCCATGAGAACGGGTTCCTGGTCGGTGTGAGCATTGATGGCCCCGAACACATCCACAATGCATTGCGCGTGGACCGCAAAGGTGGTGGCACACATCATCTCGTGATGCGCGGCATCCAGGCACTGCAGCGCAACAAAGCCGAGTTCAATACGCTCACCTGCGTGAACCGCATCACCTCGCAGCATCCGGCCGAAATTTATAAATTCCTGAAAGGGATCGGATCGAAATTCCTGCAATTCATTCCCATCGTCGAGCGGTTGCCCGATGAGGAATCCAAGCGGCTCGGGCTGTCGCTCGGCGTGCCTGGCGGACTCGATGCAGAGGACGATGTTTCGGATGTCACGGATTGGAGTGTGATGCCGGCGGACTATGGCAAGTTCCTCAACGTGATTTTTGATAAGTGGGTTGCTTCCGATGTGGGGAAAATTTATGTGCAGATCTTCGATGTGATGCTGGGCAAGTGGCTGGATATGCCTGGCGGACTTTGCATTTTTTCGGAGACCTGCGGGCGAGCACTCGCGCTGGAGCATGATGGCTCGCTGTATAGCTGCGATCACTTTGTGTATCCGGAGTTCAAACTGGGAAACATCAAGGAAACCTCTCTGGCGCAGATGGTAGAATCTGTCCAACAGCAGAAATTTGGCACTGATAAACGGGACAAGCTTCCGCGATATTGCCGTGAATGCGAGTTCCTTAAAGTGTGCTGGGGGGGATGTCCGAAACAGCGGTTCCGTTTGACTCCAGAGGGCGAGCCGGGGCTGAACTATTTGTGCAAGGGTTACAAAATATTCTACGC
>JBGTCP010000339.1:0-3460 GCA_041748815.1 Chthoniobacterales bacterium | reverse complement strand
GGATCACACTGCCGGAGAATCCAGCCGATGACGATGAAGCACAGTCCGCGCGCCGGGCTTTTCTCGAATCTGAAGTCGGCGGCAATATCGATCTTTTCTTTGGCGGTGGCGCTTACGATTTCATCATGCAGGCGGAAGCAGGACGCCTCGTGGACTCCGGGGTGGTGGAAAAATATCCCGAAATTTTTAACGAAAATGTGATTCCTCAGGAGCTGAATGGCGAGGTGTACTGGGATGCGGGTGGCCGCTGGATCGGCACCTGCCTGAGTTCCTTTGGTATTTGCTATAACACGGATGCGATCGCCCGGCTCGGAATGAAACGCCCGCCGGAGACATGGGACGACCTGGGTGATCCATTGCTTTTCGGCCAGGTTGCGCTGGCAGATCCCACGAAATCCGGCTCCGTTGCGAAGGCCTTTGAAATGTTGATTCAATCGAAAATGCAGCAAGCCGTGGCGGCAAGCGGCGAAGGCGTGGACGAAGAGGCTGCGATTGCCGCAGGGTGGGACGAGGCGATGCGACTCATCATGCGCATCAGCGCCAACGCGCGGTATTTTACCGACTCGGCGGGCAAAATCCCCCTCGACGTTTCGCTGGGTGATGCTGCTGCTGGCATGTCGATTGATTTCTATGGGCGTTTTCAAAGCGAGGCAGTCGCTGATGAGACCGGAGCGAGTCGATTGATTTATTTGACGCCCGAAGGCGGCTCGTCCGTGGGAGCCGACCCTATTGGTATGCTCCGTGGAAGCAAACAGCCGGAACTTGCACAGGCTTTTATAGAATTTGTCGTTTCGTTGGAGGGCCAAAAGCTGTGGAATTTCGAGCCAGGTGTGCCCGGTGGTCCCCAGCGCTTTGCTCTACGCCGGTTGCCAATTTTGCCCGAACTGTATGACCCGCAGTATCAGCCATACCGCTCTGATCCCGACTCCCATGCGTATGAAGAAGCCGCTTTGTTTGTCTATCATCCCGAATGGACCTCCGCACTTTTTGGTGCCATTCGTTTCATTGTCAAAGTGGCGTGCCTCGATCCCCATGATGAGTTGAAAGCTGCATGGAGCGCATTGATTGAAAATGATTTCCCACCCGAGGCCACTGCGTTGTTCTTTGATGTCTCGGACCTCGACTACGCCACAACTGGTGGGGTAATCCGCGAGACTCTTCGGTCGCCGGACCGGATCCAGGAAGTCCGACTCGCAAAAGAGATCAGCGATGGTTTGCGTGACCGCTTCAACAAAGTCGTTGAGCTGGCACAGGCCGGAAAATGAGACGCTTGATTTTTTCGCATCCCTGCTGAATATTCTTAACGTCAAGACGTCTTACCTATCATGAAAATCCACAAAACCTTACTCCTTCCTGTTGTCGCCATCTCCGGATTGGCACTTACTTCCTGCGATACCCCCACTGGCCAAGGCGCGGCTATCGGAGCTGGCGGTGGTGCAATCGTTGGCGGTCTTATCGGCAATGATGTGCGCAGCGCTGCAATTGGTGCCGGTCTCGGTGCCGCAACTGGTGCAATCGTCGGGGCCGCGGTTGAAGACAACCGCCGTCGTTCCGGCGTGAATCTTCCAGTCGCACAACGCACCAACCGTCGTGGATTTGTCGTCAGCCCATACCGCCCGAACAACGTGATCGATGTCCGTGGCATCCCAAGTGGCGCTGTGGTGGTCGATCCGTCGACCAACGGTCAATTCATCAACCCATAATCTTACCGAACTTTTTTAGCGCTGTGTCCTTAATCGGGTCACAGCGCTTTTTTTATGCGCATGGGACGGATGCTTTAGGGATGACCCCTATTGATGCATGGGGGTGAATTATTGGGGGAACCAGTTCGTTAAATGTGACGTATCTCTAAACGAAGGAAACATTATGAACCAACTAAACGTCCACCGTCCACAAACTACATTCTCACTCGGAGATCTCATCGCCGCAGTCAGCAGCGTCGCTAAAAACGATCAGCTCACCGCAATTGCAGTGAAAGATCTTTTCCAATCCGGCCAGGTCCGCTTCGCCGAAGAAAAACGCCCGATTCGTCGTCAGCGCTGATCCGGCAGATTCTGCCACTGCACTTTAGGAAGTGCTTTGGCGGAAGAGATGTTAGCTGGCCTGAGATAAATAGGTGCCAATGACTTGGCACTCTCTTGATCCAAAGGCAGCTGACTTAACCTGATGGCGCTGAGCTCTCGAAGGACAGCCTTCTCTCGCAGGCTTGCATCCAACGTGAGCCGCGAGTGCACACCTGCATCGTCGAGAGCGTCCTCTTTCAGAATGCACGCGCCATCGGTCGCTATTGAATTCTGAACTTTCATAGACCACACCTCATCACGTCCAGCCCTGCCAATGGCAGTGAATGTATCCATGTCCGTTTCATACCCCAAGGGCGAGGGAACTCCATGGACCGGGATGTTAAGAGCGATTGATAGTCCGATTGCTGACGCAATTCCGACTCTCACAGAAGAATGATTCCCAGGTCCTAAGCCTACAACAACTCTGCCCGGATTTTCGTTTCGCTTGAGCAGGTCGGCAAGCTCCGATTGAAATATGGCCGGATCTGACGCACGCCCCGTGGGAAACCGAAACTCGCAAAGCACTTCCTGCTCCCGAACCATGGCCAACAGTCCCGAGTTGCTGGACGTATCGATGACAATAGTGGCTCTCATGCTGGCACAATGTCCCTCGGGCCGGACCAATGGAGCTTCCGCTCATTTTCACTGAGTGATTGTATCGAGATCCGCCAAGCTGTAACTGGAATCAGCTCTGGAAACCGGTCGGCCCATTCAACAAAATGAATCGCTCCTGGTTCGTTGAGCATCTCTTTCCAACCGATCTCGAGTGCCTCTTCCGCGACATGCATCCTGTAAAAATCCCAATGAAAAACAAGACGCGCCTGGGCTTGGTATTCATTCACAAGCGCAAATGTCGGACTTGTCACTTCGGCGCTGCTGCCCAGCGCTGCAATGATGTTTTGAACTAAAAAAGTTTTGCCTGCACCCAGATTCCCGTTGAGAGCCACGATATCCCCGTCTTCGAGATGATGGGCGAAGTTTTGCGCCCATTTCTGTGTGTCCATCAGCGAATGAAGCCGCGTCGTTCCTGCGAAACCCGTGCTCATGCCTTGTTGAAATGATCAAAGCCGCCGCGCAAATCATCTCCGTTCTCAGCTGTCAGCTCACCAATGCGCGTGAGAGGAACTTCCGGAAACGAATCTTCCCACGATTTAAGAAGTAACCCCTCGTCCGTGGGGGCAATGGCGATGAGTAGTTCGTAGTCCTCACCATCGTTCAAAGCCTGATCGATGGTGGAGTTTCCCCTCAGCGGCAGAGCGTCGCGGTCAATCTTGTATCCACATCCCGAAGCCTCAGCCAATCTTGGCAAATCCGCAGCGAGACCGTCGCTGAGATCCATCATCGCATGCAGCGCGGTGTGATCGGCAAGCCATCGTGATTCCGTGATTCGTGGCATG